>DAOWAG010000360.1 GCA_030634715.1 Candidatus Aegiribacteria sp.
ACCTAAAGACCACTTCTCAATGATTCCTGTCTTTTCCGAAAGGGAAAGCGCTGCAAATTCCTTAAGCGAGTCGATAAACAGATGTTCGGTTGCCTGGAACATTCTATCCACCGTATCACACAGTCTTACCGGTATCTGGTGTTTCTCAAGGAGGGAAAGACACTCTCCAAGAGCCCCGGCAGCAGTACGAATACCCGGTACAGATGCATGCCCCTGTTCACTCCTGGCAATTAATCTCAGAGTAAGATATCCCTTCTCAGCAAGACCGATAACAGCTACGTCCTCCCGGAGCCAGGGCAGAGTGTATATATATCCTCCCTCATCCAGAACAGAACTGAGCTGAATATCTCTTTCGCGGAGAAGTCTCACTATTTCAGCCGCTCCGTTCATCCCGCCTGTTTCCTCATCATGACCGAAAGCCAGAAGAATAGACCGGGCAGGCAGGAATCCTTCATTCAGAATATCTTCACAGGCCTGAAGCATTCCCGCAACACCTATTTTGTAATCCAGTGAGCCTCTGCCCCAAACCTGTCCATTCTCGATGGAACCCTTGAATGGATGATAAGGCCATTGCTCTCCATCCTCAGCTGGAACAACATCAAGATGAGCTGTGAGCATGATCGGCTTCAGGGAGGGATCGGATCCAGGTAGCGTGTAGAGCAGGCTGCCCTCGCTGACAATCTCTCTCTTATAATTCTCATGCACTGCCGGAAAGGCTTTCCTCAGATAATCCCGAAGTTGCATGAACGGTGCCATCTCGAAAGAACCAGGTTTTCCGGAAACAGTTCTGAATTCAATCATATGCGCGAATTTTTCTACTTTTTCCCTGTCTATCACTTCAATGCCTTTCAGATAATCGGGAATAAAGACTGCATATTTTTGTTTAGACGGTCAAGAGCCCGGATAAGTGAGATTCTGAATGCGATAATCAGCAAAGTGATGGTTGACCTCAGATAAGTCAGAGAATATTTGTTAAATAGTCAGAGTTGTAATATTCGGAGGATATTATGTGGCAGATTGCAGCACTATCACTTCTGATATCGGGACCGGGACCTGATGAGGTGCCCGGAATCGAACTCCCGTCGCAGCACCAGATGGATCACAATGAACACCGAGGATCAATTTCACTCAATGTCTCAGGTGAAGACGGAGGGAAAACACTGAATAAAACCGTGTATGGTTTTCTTCCATACTGGGGGGAAGATACATGGCTCAGGTACGATCTGATCAGTATACTTGCCTGCTTCTGTGTGGATATGGGAAGCTCCGGCACAATTACGGCCTGGAACGGATTTCCCACATTATTCTCCGATGCTATCGAAGGTGTGAATGCCACCGGTGGAAGAGCTGTTGTTACAGTAGTGAACTTCTCCTCCTACAGTATCCATTCAATTCTTACAACAAACAGAGATACAGCTATCAATACGATTGTTGACCTTGTTGTTAATTATCCTGTCGAGGGTGTATCGATCGATTTCGAGAATGTAAGCTCCAGCGATATAGATAACCTCACCTCATTCATGTCCGATCTCAGACTTGAACTTGAAACCTACGCGCCCGGCAGCCACCTCTCGATCTGCACACCTCCAGTAGACTGGGCAGGTGCTTTCGATTATTCGGAGCTCGCAGAGATCTGCGATGCCCTTTTTATGATGTGTTACCCGTTTCACGGTTCATGGTCATCCATTGCTGGTCCCTGCTGTCCATTAATCGGATGGGGCACATCCGAGTCACCCAGCAACATGATCTGGTGCATGGGAGATTATGCGAAGTACGCGACCGGATATCATGACAGGATTATCGTGGGTCTTCCCTATTACGGTCACCAGTGGGAAACGGATGGAAGTTCCTCTCATTCTACGGTAATCGGCAGTTGCTATACACTTTTCTATTCTACACTTGCGAGCAGAGCTGAAACGTACGGAAGACTCTGGGACAGCGAATCACTCACTCCCTGGTACGCCTTCTACGACGGCACCT
>DAOWAG010000210.1 GCA_030634715.1 Candidatus Aegiribacteria sp.
ACAATTTCTCCAATGACAATAGCGCTTCGCATGAGAACGGGCATATGACGATCGTCATCAGTGAGCCATACCCAGATTTCTCCTTGCTGATCAAATATCCCCTGCGAGCGAAGTTCAGGCTGAACCATGATGCAGTCAAACTCACCTGCCGGAACCCTGATATGATCGCACTCATATACGGTTATTTTCAAGGGGTAATTATCGTTATCGATATGGCTGTCTATATAGTAGGAGTTTCCAACTTCCAGAGGAAGAGTTCGCGCAAAGTACAGGCTGCTCAGAACATCAAGCGCATGGGCCGGGATTTCCATTGACATGAGTGAGGAATCGGTTTCTTCAGGATAGTATACCATTCCAGCATCCTGATCGAACAGAACTTCTTCCTGATATCGGAAATCTCCTTCATGAAGATTCTTGAAAAATCTCAGAGTATGGAATTGAACAATATCAAGAAGAGCCTCATTTAAATCATTCACTTCGAAGAAAGTACTGAATGCAGGGTTGGATTGAGCTGTCGCGGATATTCTGTAAGCCAATAATCCATTGTACTGCTCGGGACCTGTTACAGCCAGAATCGCTGTTCCAGCTTTAAGAATGCCATATTCAACACTGAATTCAAGCCTTTCTCCTGGACCGAAAGCATTGTTTTCCACATATCTGGGTAGAAATTCATCGATAGAGACAGTTTCAGTGGAATCAGAAAGAAAAAGACTTAAAACAAGGAAAATCACTGTCATATTTACTCGCTCCCTTTTTAATTAAGGTACCCGCAAACCGGAAAGATGTTCCTTCCTGAAAAGTGCCTGGAGAACTTTTTCCCATTCTTTTCCAATAACCGGATAGCTGAATCCGGACACACATTCATTCCTTGCTCTTCTTCCCATCCTCGATGCCATGTCGGGATTTTCAAACAGGAAAGCAGCCTGTACGGCAAGCTGTCTGTAGTTACCAGGGGAATGAAGAAGCCCCGTTTCACCATCTTTAACCAGATCAAGAAGACCGTTTGTCGCAGCAGCAAGCAGCGGCAGACCTGTACTCATTATTTCCATGCCGGCTCGTGATATCACTTCACTTCCAAGACTGGTCACAACACCGACGCCGCCCTTTGAGAGAATTTCCCGGATACTGTCTATCCTCCCAGGCAGACTCAGTCTGCTTTCAACACCCAGATCCCTTGCAAAAGCCAGCAATTCCTCAGGGGACTGCTGAGATGGAGGTCCAATAATAGTAGCACATATGTCCTCAGGCAGGAGTGTAAGTGCACGGATCAGAGTTTTATGACCTTTCATAGGGCTTAGTCTACCTATTGAGATGAGCAGGCGGGGGAGTGTTTCCATATGCTTCACTGGAGAAAACAGTTCGGTATCGACAGGATGAGGAATAACTTCAATTGCTCCCTCCCTCTCTCCGGCATATCCTCTTTCTACCATGAAACGGGATGGAAATACCATTAGATCAGTTCTGCTGTCAACGATTCTCCAGAGTCTCCCGGTACGCGGTTTTCTGATGTCGCATCTAATTCGAATCAGAGGAATATCGCTGACTGCAAGAACACATGCAGTCTGTCCGTCAGCTCTTGTTGTACAGATAACATCAGGGGCAAATTTCTTCACGAGTTTTTTAAAAGGTAATAAACCCGTAACTATCGCTGCTTTCTGAAGACAAAGACCTGACACATCAAGTCCCTGCTCACCTGCGGTTTTCGCAACCGGACCACCCGCTGCAGCCTGAACGAGTACTGTATGACCGAGTTCATTCATCATTCTGGCCAGAGCGATACCGCCGGCAGCTGAAGCATCAACACCATGGCAGTTAATAGTTACCAGAACTCTCAAGGAAACCTCCTGTAGTTTCTTCTTCATAGTTAGCCTGGTATAATCGTATCTGTCAATCCAACAATATATCAAAGGAAAGAGATATAGATGAACCGCTTCGCTCCGTCAGATAGAATGATTTCGATCAAAATGCCTCCGATCTACGCTATTATGAACAGGATAGCACAGTTGCGTTCAGAGGGAAGAAAAATCTACAGCATGGCTCAGGCCGTACCGTGGTACCCACCTCCGCCCTCGGCTATTGAGAAACTTGCATGCAGCCTGAATGATATGTCTCTTCACAGGTACAGTCCGGATCCTGGCTATCCTTCAGCAAAGTTAGCGGTAACTGAGGATTTCAGAAAACGAAGATCAATCGATCTGGATCCAGCGCATGAACTGCATCTAACATGCGGAGCAAGTCAGGCTTATCTAAGTGCGCTTTTAACAGCAACATCAGCGGGAGATTCCGTTGCTGTTCTGGAACCGTATTATTTTGATCATGTGTTTGCTATCAGATTCAGCAATCTTGGTCTTTGCTCAATCCCGATGATCGAGGAGGATGATGATTGGAAAATACCTCTGGATGAACTGGAAAAAGTTCTCAAGGAGGTTTCCGTTCTTACACTCGTCAATCCCGGTAATCCCACGGGGAAAGTTATCAAGGACAGTAATATGAAGAAGATAGTGGAGATGACTGAGAACTCTGGTACTTTCCTGATCCTCGACGAAACTTATGAGCGATTTGTCTTTACTGATGATACATGGCATCCATGGCAGAGGGAGCATCCGCGGCATGTGATGACCATAGGCAGTTTTTCGAAGAGTCTCGGCATGCCTGGATGGAGAATTGGATATTTATTTGGCGCTGCTGATTTATTGAAGCAGGCTATCAAAGTTCAGGATTCCGTGGTTATATGTCCACCATCCCCCTCGCAATTCCTGCTTGAAGCGGCACTTCTGGAAGAGGACTGGATAACAAGGATGTCTGAAGGTGTAGAACACAGACTTGAGCTCTGCAGGAATGCGTTGAGCGGCAATAGCTCCCTGTCATGGCGGAAAGTGGGTGGAGCTTTCTTCACACTCGCCTCTTGTGAAAGCAGTATGACCTCTCAGGAAGCCGCCATGCACATTCTGGATGAGTACGGCATAGGTTCTATTCCCGGATCAGCATTCGGACCAGCTGGAGAAGGACACCTGAGGATCAGCTTTGGCTGCCTTTCGGACGAAGATGTGGAACCGGCAATGGAGATTCTATCAGGAGTTACCTTTCCCGAATAATCCGAGCAACCCTTGAAACCTCCTTGTGTTCTTGACATCAACTCTGCTACTCGGATATCTTGATTCAGAAGGCAGATAAGGAAAATAGAAATCGGGGTTTGAGGTTTGCATGTCAAGACTTGGAATTAGTATTCTGCTAGCGGCATCAGTAGTAGTAGGGGGATTTGTTATTCTGGCTACAAATACAGGTAAATCAATTAGAGCGGTTACAGTTGTTCAGACCACTCCGCAGGAACCTGTTGA
>DAOWAG010000343.1 GCA_030634715.1 Candidatus Aegiribacteria sp.
ATAAACCTGAAGGCTTACGCGACCGGAAGATGATAACAGATCTACATTCACTGTAACGGAGCCGAACGAGGGATTAGGTGTAATTTCCAGATTTTCATATCGATCGCCGGAGGGAAAGGAACCTTCTATTCCTCCGGGATACCAGCCTTCTATCTGAATCCACTCCAGTTCCGGTGTCAGGTTTGAATCCGCAGTCATCAGAATGGCTCTGTACTGAATAAGAAGAATCGTATCAGATAGAATATCACCAAGATACGTTCCTGATTCCGTTATCGAATCGGTCCATTCTCCCATCGTTTCAGGAGTCATTCCTTCTCTCAGCTGAAAACTGACAGACGTATTCTCAGGTTCATTTGAAATCCAGTCAATATTGCCCCAGATGATTTCCCAGTCTGTTCCCATCGGCACCCACGCGATAGATGATTCAAGAGTACCTGTATCCGGGAAATCTACTGTTGCAGGAAGACTGGATTCAGAAAGGTTTTGCTGTGTCCACTCAGATTCCAGAATTATTCTGCCTGGTGTAGACCAGTCTATCTGCTGGCTGGTCCAGAATGTATCATCAAACCAGTACAGGGGTCCCTGCTCCCCAGGTCCTCCAGACCAGTAACTCTGTTCAAGCCATTGACCAACTACGGTAAAACAGAAGACAGGTATAATTAGAAATAGTGATAATTTCATTTAGTATACCGTTCCTTCTTAACGCAAAGTAATTATCTACTATTAATGAGAATACATATCCTGTGATTTCAGGTCAATGAAACCGATTAGAGTATGAAATCAGTTCCAGGAAGATAGTTATTCGGAGAAGTAACCGGATCCTGCGTCCAGCCGTATTCGAATCCCAGTGACAGAAGCGTATTTTCGATTTCTGAGTATTCTTCCGGTTCCAGAGGTCTGGAAAGAAAAGGATACTCTTTCGCATGATGCAGAGGATTATACTGCGACATCAAGCTCACGAAGGTATCCCTGCCGATCATTTCGGCTATGAATTCCAAAGCCTTCTCCGAGCCCGATATCCCGTTTGGAAGGACAAGCAGGCGGATTATCAAACCCCTTTGAGCAACTCCGTCGCTATCTGTTCGCAGTCGGCCGACCTGTCTGTGCATCTCCAGTATAGCTTTCCTGGCGGTTGCCGGATAATTTGCTGCAGCTGAATACTTTTCTGCGTAATCAGCGTTCCAGTATTTGAAATCCGGCAGGTATATATCCACAAGACCTTCGAGTGTTTTAAGAAGTTCCATCGAATCGTATCCGCTGCTGTTGTAAATCAGGGGTATCCTCAGCCCCTTTTCAGCAGCAAGAGCAACTGCTTCAAATATCTGTGGAGCAAAGTGTGTCGGGGATACAAAACCGACTGTATTACAACCCCGTTCCTGAAAATCAAGAAGTATTTCAGCTACTTTTTCTGAGGTCTTCCCCCAACTCGCTGGTATGGATCCTTCAGGCTGACTGATTGAATGATTCTGACAGAAAACACAACGCAGATTACAGCGTCCAAGAAAGATATTCCCAACACCGGAATTCCCGGTAAGCACCGGTTCCTCTCCCATGTGTACACAGGATGACGCAACCTCCAGCGAAACTCCCGCTCCGCAGAATCCCCTTTCATCAGCGATACGATTAACTTCGCACATATGTGAACAAAGTCGGCATTTCTCAAGATGATGTCGAAGCGCGATAATTTTCTCTTGAAGCTCTCCATTCTCATGCAATTTAAGGTAACCGGGCTTATATGTCATGTCATCTCTGCTGCCAGAACAAGCCTGTAAAGTTCATTGTCCCGAAGAAGATTCTGATGAGTATCAAACGCGTTCAATCTTCCTTCATGAATGAATATCACCTTGCTGCTTCTTCTTACAGTTGCTTCCCTGTGGGTAACGACAAGAACAAGAGAGTCCTGTCTGGCAGCTGTAAGCTCCTTCCAGAAAGCTTCTTCCTTCTCAGCATCCAGAGCGGCTGTACAGTCATCGAGAAGGAACATTGATGGCCTGCCGGCAACTGCTCGAGCAATGGCGATTCGCTGTTTCTGCCCACCGCTCACGCCGATTCCACCTTGACCCAGAATAGTTTCAGGACCAGCATCGAGTTCTGTCCCGTCG
>DAOWAG010000015.1 GCA_030634715.1 Candidatus Aegiribacteria sp.
AATGACGGCATTGAGCGTAACCGGGCTGGTAAAGACCTTCAGAGAGAAATCCGGTAATGTACATGCCCTCGGTCCTGTCAGTTTTGACGTTCCTCGGGGTAGATTCCTGTGTGTACTGGGACCTACAGGTTGTGGGAAGACAACTCTTCTTCGAACGATTGCCGGTCTTGAAGTTCCTGACAGCGGAAGCGTCGACCTGATGATCAGGGCTGACGGCAGACCGCCAGTTGTAGGTTATGTCTTTCAGCAGGGTGCGCTTTTCCCCTGGATGAGTATCCATGACAATGTTGAATTTCCCCTTCGTGCGCGGGGAAGCATAGACAGGATAACACGCCGCATGCGCGTTGGAACAATCCTTGAGATGGTCGGATTATCCAACTTCAGTTCAAGCTATCCTCACCAACTTTCCGGAGGGATGCAGCAGCGTGCCGCTCTTGCCAGATCACTGGTTGTACAGCCTGACATTCTGCTTCTTGATGAGCCTTTCAGCTCTCTGGACACCAGGACAAGTCAGGATCTGCAGGAGAATCTGAGGAATATATGGAAAGAGGCTGCAACTACCGTGGTGTTTGTGACACATAGTATCGAAGAGGCTGTATACCTTGCCGGTGAGGTGTTTGTTCTAGGTCATAGGCCTGGAAGAATAGTCCGTCGCCAGACCATAGATCTTCCCGATCCAAGATCACGACTATCTCAGGAATTTACTGAATACCTTGTTTCACTGCGCAGGACTTTTAAAGAACTTGTGGAAGAACCGGATTAATAAATTACTCAAGCACGAAATTGTAGATAACTGAGGTCCATACACCAATAGGTACATTGTCAGCTCTTCTTGCTGGAGACCAGCTGCTGTTCCATGCAGCTTTCTCAGCTGATTCATCCATACTCCCCAGTCCCGAACTCTGCGTAATTACCACCTGAACCGGTTTACCTTCGGCTGATACGAAGACCTGGAGTATGACTCTTCCTTCAACTCCTGCCTGCCTTGCCATATCCGGATATTCAGGAACAGGTCTGAATGTACAGACCGGAGGAACACTATGCGGAATGAAGGTACCTGGATTCGGAATGGTATTTGCGTCGGGATTCTCAATTCGAACAAGGTTATTCATCTGAACTGTACTTGCATGACTAAGACCTGCTGTATCTGTCGATAGACTTATCACCAGTTCAGGTTGAACAACATCAGGTATTTCGTTCTGGAATATATTCTCAATATCAATCGGTGTATCTTCCTGAAGTTCTGGTGGAATTTCATAAAGTTCTCCCGGATCAAATCCCTGCATTTCAGATTCGACCGTCTTCGCTGCAAGTCTTCCTATCCGCGTCCCTGGTATTACCTCAAATATCAGTATTAACAGGACAATTCCAGCGACAGTACCGTAATCCATCGCACCGGCTTTTGATATGTTTCTTGAATGCCGCATTCGAAACCTCCTTCATTTGTTGTACAGATTCAGGAGATTTTTTATTCCTTTTTATGATAAAAGCGATCTGATCAGATTGACATATATGCCTATTGAGACACATCCGCGTGGAAGCGAATCCTAAATAGAGAGTGGCTGGAAATTAAACTGAGTAATTAATTATCAGCTTTTGGTTTTCAGCTTGAGAAACAGAATGATAGCGATAGTATCAAGTGAGATAAGTATAGCCAGAACCTGTCCATCACCAACATTATTGTATCCAAACACAAGCCTCAGAATAAGAAATACAAGTGTGCCCATTTATCCATACCCCCTCTTTTGTTTGTAATTTAATACAAACTGATGTGTTTGTTGACAAGCCTTAGAGCGATTGCCTTAGGGCTCCCTTTAGCGCAGAATAATTGCTATGAATCAGTGTACATTATCGAGAAAGTAAGTATTTGCGGGAAGGTGATACTTGAAAAGCGTTGAAAAACTTACGCTTGATGGCACACAATTATCTATTCATGGTGTGCTTGAAACCGACGATACAGACTACCTCAGGGAATATCTAGAGAAAAACAAGGTTGTGTTTTTCGATGCCGGAAAAATGAATCTCGATTTTTCTGACAGTCCTGGTATAGATTCAGTTCCAGGTGAGATTCTCTATCAATTCTGTCGCCAGCTTGCCAGAGCAGGAGTGAAGACCACCCGAATCGGAGCATCCAAGCCTATAGACACTCTGTTTGCTTCTTTTAAAAGGCATGAATCTGCTTCCATTTCGAAAAAACAACATTTTGGAATGCACGATCATTTCGAGGATCTGGGTGAGGGTGTATCCACGTTTCTGAAGACGCTGTCCGGACTATGGTTCTTCGCGGGTGAGACATTGAATGCCTTCATCGGATTAATTCTGCGCCCTCTGAAAATCCGCTGGTCAATGGTGTTTTACTACATGGAAGAATCCGGTGTAAAAGCAATCCCGATAGTTGCGACTCTTACATGGCTTCTTGGTGTTGTCCTGGGTTATCAGTCCGGATTTCAGATGAGGATATTTGGAGCGGAAACCTTCATGCCGGCGCTGCTGGGGTACAGCATTACATGGGAAATCGGTCCAATGCTTGCTGCAGTTCTGGTTGCGGGGCGGTCCGGATCAGCTTTCGCGGCTGAAATTGGAACCATGCAGGTCAGACAGGAAGTTGATGCTCTCCGAGTTATGGGTTTTGACACTTTCAGCTACCTTGTTACTCCAAAGATGATAGCGCTTCTCTGCGTAATGCCTTTCCTTGTCCTGCTGGCAAACTGCGCGGGAATCTTCGGTGGATTACTTGCAGGTACACTGTTTCTTGATCTTCCCGCCAGTACATTTATTTCGGAACTTGGCAAGGCACTCATTCCGCTGGACATTATCTGGGGAATGATAAAGAGCATAATTTACGCTGTCATTATCGCGAATGTCGGATGTTTCATGGGAATGCGGGTTCGCGGCGGTGCAGCCGCTGTCGGAAAAGCCACGACCGCTGCGGTTGTACTGAGTATCTTCCTGGTGATTATTGCTGACGCTCTCCTATCATTGCTGTTTGTTCACATACGTCCGGGATTGAGTTTATGATATGAACACGATTCTTCAGGTTGAGCATTTAAGGGGAGGTTGGGATAAACAGCTTGTGCTTGATGATGTTAATCTTCAGGTGAACAGGGGAGAGGTACTGGTTATTGTTGGCAGAAGCGGATGCGGGAAAAGTACACTGATGCAGCACCTGCTTGGGCTGTCAAAACCATGGGGTGGAAAAATCCTGTTCAACGGGAGGGACATCTGGGAAAGTCCTCAGGTTCTTCAGGAATCCCGCAGAAGGTGGGGAGTGCTTTTTCAATCCGGTGCTTTGCTGGGGAATCTGACTCTGCTTGAAAATGTTATGTTACCTCTGAAAGAGTATACCGACATCTCCAGGTCGGATATGTCTCTTGTCGCTTACAGTAAACTGGATACAGTTGATCTTGCGGATTTTGCTGATTCAAATCCCATGGAGGTCTCAGGCGGCATGCAGAAACGGGCTGGACTTGCCCGCGCCATGGCGCTGGATCCTGAAGTGCTATTTTTCGATGAGCCATCAGCAGGCCTTGATCCGGTAACTTCTGTCAATCTGGACAATCTGATAAAAAGCATTAATAAATCTCTGGGGACAACAATCGTTATAGTTACTCATGAACTTCCGAGTATATTTGCTATCTCTGACAGGGTTGTTATGCTGGACGCTGAAGAACACACTATTATTGCTGAGGGCACCGCGATGGAACTGAAAGAAAATTCGACTGACAGCCGGGTTCGTGCTTTTTTTAGAAGAGAAGATGTAACTAAGATGAAAGAAGACTGAATAATGGCACTGACTGCTAACAAGTACAGGCTGGGGGTGTTCTTCACTGTAAGCGTTATTATTTTTGTTGTTATCATTGTCTGGCTTGGTGGTGGATTCAGAGAAAAGCATACAAATACTTATGTGTGTTATTTCAGCTGGTCGGTTCAGGGGCTTAATCAGGGCACTAACGTGATGTACAACGGTGTTCCGGTTGGACGCATCTCAGGCATTGATATAGCTCCTGATGGAAGACTTGTTGAAGTTCTTATGGAGATCAGATCAGATTTCACTGTGGATTCTCAGATTGTAGCGACTATGCAGTTGACAGGCATAACCGGACTGAGTGTCATCAACCTGAGACCTGATTCAACCCGGGTCCATGTAACACCGAATTACAGTTTTGAAGTTTTCTATACTGAAATCCCTGTTGTCGAAGGCGCGCTGCAGAGTATTGCATCCATGCTGACCAGGATGACCGAAATAATCAACGAAATCGATTTCAAGCGAATGAGTGATTTATCTACGCAGCTTCTGGAGAATGTCAACAAGATTCTGGACAGCGACATGATAGAGAATATTGAGCTTTCAATCCTCCGCAACTCCGCTAATCTTGATACACTTCTGAACACATATACAATACTTGGAGAGAATCTTAACCAGTTGGTGTTGACGCTGAATACGATGGCTCCTGATCTGGCTGTTGATGTGAATGATCTGGTCGAAGAACTCCGGGGGCTGTCAGAACCACTGAAGGTGTTTGTTCAGAAGTTGGATGAAATGCTTGTAGAGAGTACAAATATGTTTGATAATCTGTCCGCTTTGCTTGAAGCGCTCAGGTATGATCCCGCGGGATTGTTTATTCAGACAACAGGAGAGGGGGTCTGGCGGTGATACCCAGACCAGTACAGTTTCTGATTATATTGATTTTGCTTGCTTCCATGGCTTGTATTACAGTAAACGTTCCCATTGGTGGCGATCCAACATCAGCAGCCACTGTATGGACTGTTGATCCCGAACATCGGGAATCATGGAATGTTTCTTCCAATTACATCATTCAAGTAAAGGATTTTTCAGCTTCACCGTCACTACAGAGAGTCGAGATGATCGTGCTGGCTGAAAATGGAACCCTTAACAGAGCCTCCACCGATGTCTGGAGCAGCCGCCCTATGGAACTTCTACCTGATCTTCTCGTGAGGGATATGGTTGACAGTGGTGCGTGGGGGGCGGTTCTCAGGAAGGCAACAATGCTGAGGGAGGACCTGATTGTTGAAGGTTATGTCCGTGAGTTCGGAGGCAGGATTGTTGAAGGTGGTTGGGAAGCCGTAATAGATATTGATGTGACCGTTCTTAATGGATATTCATTTGATCTCATTTTCCAGAAAAACTACAACTTCCACTGGGTGCTATCTGAGTCAAGCTACAGTGAACTCGCTGAAGCCATGTCAATTCTCATTGCAATATGGAGTGAAGAAGTAACAGAGGATATCTGGTCATCCATGCTTCCAATACGCTGAGAAGCCCTTTCAACATGTTAGAACATAACGTGACATGCACTCTGTTGCGTGTCACGTTCTGCGCCATCCCGGGAATTTGCGGGTTACAATAGATACGGATTGCTACTGGATTTACTGAATGACGGAGGAGCGATGGGACTGTTCAGCAAGAAGAAAAAGGAAATGGATTCAGTAGAAAACGTTGTAAGGGCTCCCGAAAGGCCACCAGCACCCGCGAGTGATGATCTGAACAACTACATCATTGTAATTCTTGACAGCTGCCGATACGATACGTTCATGGAGGCCGAGCCCAGAACGATAATGAAACTTGGCGAGCCTGAGAATCGATACTCATACGTTTCCTGGACAGCTCCATCACATTACAATCTTCTTATGGGGCTGATGCCTCATACAAGCCCTAAGAACGTCTTTGCATCTGAATACTACAAAAAGGACTTTCTGAAATTCAATGAGAGACTTGGAGCTGAAGGAGTCGAGTTCAAAAGCCTGGTTCCCCGCCTTTATCTTCCAGATTATCTGAGAAGAACTCTTGGCTATATAACAAGAGCGATGGTTTCCCTTCCTGTACTCAACAGTCATACTCCTGTGAACTTTGGATTCGACTCATGGAAACTCATGCCGGATCATAATGATATGGCTGCAATGCTCGAGGAGATGACCTTCTCACCAAACCGGTCCACATTCTACCTTCTGAATGTAGGGGAAACACATTACCCCTATGCTCTCCCATCTGAACCGAAGGATGAATGGCCAAGAATAAGTGGAGTCCATGGTGTATTCAAACACCTGGACGATCATGTGGTGGGAGGTAAGCTGATTACAGACAAGGGCGCTCCGAAGTTCTTTGATCAGAAACAGCTGGATAAACTGCGGGAGAGACAGGTTGAAACAGTGCGTTATCTCGATACGGTCTTTGAAAAATTATTCGATATTGTGCCGAAAAACACTTACATAACAGTAACTTCCGATCACGGGGAACTTTTTGGTGAAAAGGGGTATTTTGGACATGGCCCCGTTTACCATGAGAAGGTGTTTCAGGTTCCATTTCTTGAGGGTAAAATTCGTTGATTTTATTGATAAAGTAGTTGAAAAGGAGTGAGAATGTCCGAGCGTGCGAGAAAACTGAAGTTTAAAACTGAAACAAAAAAGATTCTGGATATTGTTATCAACAGTCTGTATTCACATCCTGACATATTCCTGCGTGAACTTATTTCAAACTCATCCGATGCCCTTGATAAGCTTCGCTTCTCGATGCTTACCTCACCTGAACTCGCATCTGACAGAGAGCTCAGGATTGACATTATTCCTGATAAGGACAGTGGAACTCTTACCGTTCGTGATAATGGAATAGGCATGACTGATGATGAAATGGCAACGGAACTGGGAACAATTGCCCATTCCGGATCAAGGAGCTTTCTTGACACCTTAAGTATGTCTGACGCTGAGAAAACGCCTGAACTCATTGGACAGTTCGGAGTAGGTTTTTATTCAACTTTCATGGTTGCGGATAAAGTAGAAGTGCTGTCCCGGACAAGTGGGAGCGATGAACCGGGGTATAGATGGTCCTCAACAGGTCATGAAACATTCAGCCTCAAGCAGGAGGACGATATTCCGGAGGGCACCAGTGTCATCCTTCATCTGAAGGAGGATATGAGCGAGTATCTTGACAGCTACAGGCTGAGGGAACTGGTTCGTAAATACTCCGATTTCATTTCCTATCCGGTCTATATCGAGACAGATGAAGAGGAAGAAAAAGAAAAGGAAAAACCGGTTAACACTCAGAAACCGATCTGGACGCGCTCTGAGGATAAAGTAACAGACGAGGAGTACAACGAGTTCTACAGTCATCTGAGCTTTGATATCCAGAAACCTCTCTCAAGGCTTGTATTCCATGCCGAGGGTACAACTGAATTCCACTCTTTGCTCTTCCTGCCTTCCTCTCGAACATTGGAGATGCTGATGCCGGATTTCAAGACCGGTATCCGGCTCTATGTGAAAAAGGTAATGATCATGGAAGAAGCGGACGAGCTTCTTCCAAGGTACCTGCGTTTCATAAAGGGTGTTGTCGAATCCGGTGATCTGCCTCTCAATATTTCGAGGGAAACACTCCAGGGTAACCGGACTGTAAGGATTATCAGAAAGGCACTTACGGGAAAGGTGCTCAGCTGGTTTTCGGACATGCTGGAGAATGAGCCCGAGTTATACAGGAAATTCTTCATAAACTACGGTGATCTTCTCAAAGAAGGTATATATTCTGACATCCAGCACCGCGAAAAACTTGCTGACCTCCTTATGGTATGGACATCAAAGAGCGGGGACGAGCAGAAGAGTCTCAGGAAGATTGTGGAAGACCTTCCTGAAGACATCGATCGAATCTTCTATATAACCGGAACGGACCGGAAAGAACTGGCAGCCTCTCCTTACCTCGAATCCGTGGGAAAGACTGATGTAGAGGTTCTGCTGTTCGACAGCCCCGTTGATGAGTTCATGCTTCAATCGCTTGGGGAGTATAAGGGAAAGAAGCTTGTATCTCTTCTCAGGGAAGTTGATGTTGAGGATCTGACAGAGGTGGAGAAGGCGGAGAAGAAGAACGCTGAGGAGACCTATGCAGGACTGCTGGAATACATCAAAGATCAGCTTGGAGACAGGGTGGAAGCCGTTCGTTTCTCACCCAGACTGAAAGACAGCCCCTGTATACTGGTCAATGACAAGAACGACCCTGGTGAAATGTTCAGACAGATGATGAAAACCATGAATCAGGAGATACCTGAGGCGAAGAAAATTCTTGAACTGAATCCAGTCCATCCAGTAATTTCGATGCTGCAGGAACTGTACGATAAGGAAAGATCCGGTGAAAAGCTGAAGAACTACGTGAATATTCTGTTCGATCTTGGCCAGATAATGGCAGGAGGACGCCCAGGTGATCCGATTACTTTCGGCAAACGCATCACCGACCTCCTATCAGGGACGTAGCATATTTCAACCTATGATATGAAACCGGTGATTCGTTAGCCGAAGGCGATCGAATCACCGGTTCCCTGTCAGGAATCAGTAACTTACATCTGTTCCCATTCGTCCTTTTCTTCAGTTATCGCCATCAGCCAGATCTTTGAATAGTAATCCGGGTTAATCGAATAGGCCATAATGCCATGTTCATCGATGACGAAATCCCAGAACTGAGCATCATCTCCGATACCTTCGACTTCAGCCACGAAAAGTGAGTTACCCTGAGCATCGTAGACATCGAATACAGGGCTGAGTTCGGATCCTCTTCTGACCCATATTCTACCCAGACCATCGCAGCCGATATCGCTTATTGTCCATCTGTACGGTTCCGGGTTGTATTCGATCACAACACCCTGAGCACCGATGTTGCGAAGCCACGCTTCCATCCAGTCCTTTTCCTCCTGGATCTCCTCCGGTGATTTCTCTACACGTGGAACATCCTTTTCGATTCGCAGGATCTGATTTCCATCCCTGTCAAAAACATTCACGATATAATCATCGGTGGAGTATTGAGAGAGGTATACATTGCCGGATCTGTCAGCGAAGAATTCATGGCTGAAAAGGGTCTGATTTAGTATTCCGGTCAGGTCGGTGGGGTCGAACTCGAATTCGGTTTCATAGTAGAGCACAGATGGTTCATTGTCCTCCTCATACCTTCCGATCAAGAAATCCGAAATCAGTTCACCATCGACAAAATCTACAGTAAGCTTCAACGCGATATAGGCGTTGGAATCTGCTCCCACCATATTCATTGGCGGATTGTTGGTGAACTCGGCTGAAAGACCCTCCCATTCCCCGTCAGGCAGGAAATTTTGTATCCCGCCCTGCATAGGAGCGCAGATCGAAATCCTTCCATCACCGAGAACCGCCATTGCAAACGCCATGGTAATCTCACCTGGACCGTTTCCCTCACGCGCGATCTTTCTGATGAATTCCCCGCTTGGAGAATAGACTTTTACGCAGCAGGCTCCTCTGTCCAGAATGTAGATATTACCGTCAGGACCATGTGCAAGAGCATCTATCGAGGCGAAGACGTAGTTGCTGTCCCCGAGTTCAACACCGATTGAATCGGTTATTATTATTGAAACCCTCTCTTCGATTTCCTGTACGTCCACAGAGACTGGCTCTGATTCACCACCTCCACAGCCGGATATTACCGCAATTGCAAATGCCAGTGCTATACTCAGTGTTCTCATAAGTGCTGCCTGCTCCTTTCTGAAAAGCATTTTCAAGATAACTACCAGTTTCCCGAGAAGGAAATTATCTGGCGTCTTTCATATTGAAAAATTTCAATCTTCTTGTCTGATATGAATATACTATTGAAGTAGACATTCACGTTAATCTGAGAGGTTAATGAAATGAACGATAAGTGTTTAAGGGATAGACGGAAGATCAGCTATTCTTCTTTTCTGCCCTTTTGACTCCCGGTAACCTCAATGTGAACAGCGTATTCCATCTGAGCGATTACTTCGCCAATTGCTTTTTTGCTGTCACTATCACCCACACTGAATGTCATACCTCTGAGAGCATCATTCACTTCCCTGAGCCTGCGAGTTACAACACGGGCAAGAGTGAAGAGAAATAAAAGGGCGGTATCAGGATTATTGACAAGGAGAGAATCGAATTCTTTTCTTCCCATTCTTAGAAGAGATCCATCACTGATAGCTTTAACCGACGCGGATCTTGGGGTAGCGTCAAGGAAGGACATCTCTCCGAATATCGCTCCTTTTGTGAGAATAGCATGCACAAAATCCTCACCGTAAGAATCATCATAAACCTTGAAGGAACCATCTGTAACAATGTACAGCTCCTCAGAAGTATCATTTTTTCTGATTAGTTCTTCTCCAAGCCGAACCCTGACAGTTGTACATGATCGTGCAACTTTCAGTATATCTGTTTCATCCAGCAGGTTTATTCCTGATCTCATATTCATCCTCACTGCTTTGGCATACTCTTAAATATCGATACTCTGCTTAAACGGGAATATCTGGAATACTATAGTTTTGAGCAAGTATGAACAATAAAATAAACTATTACCTGCTGATATAACTGGGTGAGAACCGGTGTCTATAGTCTCAAGCTGGTGAGATGGGCTTCCGGGAGTTGTATCCCTCAGAATGCTTCGACTGTAGAATCAACCATTATCACTATTCAGAGAGGGGGCGGGATTTTCCGCCCCCTTCAGGACTGTGTTACTTGAGGCTAAACTAGAGAGGTGTAATCCACTCTACTCCGAGTGCCTCGCTTCCAGGGGAGTACCATTCCCCTCTCCATATATCTTCTTCAATCAGTTCGTAGACAACAACACCTATTGAGAAGGCGGCTACGATAGTTCCGTCATCCAGCATTAGCGCACCTCCAGAAATTTCACCACCGCCATCATGGGTCCAGAGTACCACAGCTCCATCGCCAAGGGCTTGTGTCTGGAGGATACCTGTGTATTCACTTCCATCTGGATTGGTACCAGATACTTCAAATACATAAGACTCAGGCCACGGCTGGAGCGCAACAATATCAGCAGGTTCCGGCAGTGGATCTTGATTCAATTCTGCTGAGATGACCTCTATGCCCAGTTCTCCATTGAAGAAAATCCCGGCGTAACCATTATCTGTTTTACGGAAGATATCAAGGAGCGGTCCTTCTGCTCCGACTATCATGAGATCGGGTCCGTAATCCATGCCAACTCCCTGGTAGGCAGCCACAGAACCATTAAACCAGGTGATCTGGTAAGTGCTCTCCACTTCGGTCTCAACGATCGTAACGGTACCGGAGAATGACGCGCCATCAGCGGTTATTCCCCGGGTCTGATACCTGGGGACATCTTCGCTTGTCTCAATGGATTCGACCGGTTCTTCGATGGTTGTTTCCAGGTCGGCTGTATCCTGAGTTTCTCCGCAGGCGAGCAGCATCAGCAACAAGGTCAGCAGCAGAACGATAGCATGCTTTTTCATAATACTCCTTTAGTTCTTTTGCTGCTGAATCCGCAGAATTGACCACTCGAATCCAGCATGTTCCAACTTACCTGAGTGTATTTAACAGTTTGACTGTGAATCCTGGTCCAGTCCGAGCATATTTCGGTTATTTGATTTCCAGGAATACTGTGGGGTCGTCCAGTTTCTCAACCCTTCCGATAATGGTCGATTCTGTATCCCCATGTTCTCTGAGAGCGTTCAGGAGTGATTCAGCCTGATCCGGTGATAGGGTTGCCAGCAATCCGCCCGAGGTCTGGGCTTCTGCGAAAAGCATGAAATATCTGTTATCCAGGTTATCAGGCATCTTCAGGTGCGGTTCAACGAATTCCTTGCATTTGCATACTCCACTTGGATTGAATCTGTCAAGCAGATCCGGAAGACCCGGAAGAAGAGGAACATCTGTCGAATTGAAGACCAGTTTTACTCCGGCATTTCTCGCAACTGGAAGAGCGTGCCCCAGAAGCCCGAATCCTGTCACGTCGGTCAGGCAGCTTATGTCGAATCGCTGCATTACTTCAGATGCGTACATATTCAGGCGTTCCATCCAGTACACGAAAAGTGAGAACTGTTCTACAGTCAGCCCATCATTTAGCATTGCATCGCAGTAGACACCTGTTCCGATCGGTTTTGTCAGAATAATAACATCGCCAGGTCTGGCGTTGTCATTAGTCAGAGCGAATTCTGGATCGGTCAGCCCTGTAACACTCATACCGTATACCATTTCTTCCTGCTCGAGCGTATGTCCGCCGAGAAGCACAACTCCGGCCTCATGGAGCTTTTCAGCGCCGCCAATGAGAAGTTCCTCAATCACTTCCACTGGGATTTTTCCCGCCGGATAAGCAAGATGATTCATTGCCGTTATGGCCTTTGCTCCCATAGCCCAGATATCGGACATGCTGTTCGCAGCGACAATTCGACCGAAGCTGCGAGGATCGTCCACAATCGGGTAGAAGAAATCAACCGTCTGAACCAGAGCGACACCATCTGAAATTTTATAAACTCCCGCGTCGTCCATTGTCTGCATTCCAACGATGAGATTGGGTGAATCAGGTAACGGAAGTTTTTCAAGTATCCCGGCCAGCCTGGTCGG
>DAOWAG010000224.1 GCA_030634715.1 Candidatus Aegiribacteria sp.
GGGAATTACATCTTTGATTTCCGCTGATGAAGTTCTGCGTTCATGGGTAAGGGAAGAAATAATGGTACTGGCAGCTGAAAGCAACAATTTAGAATCCATACCGGAGGTTGCTTATGCCATCGAACAGTCCAGAAGGCAGATACTTCTTGAAGTCTATATGGGTGATATTGTTGCAGATCTGCAGCCATCACAGCTTGAAATAGAGAACTATGTAGATGAATGGCTTGATACATACAAGAAAAGTATCCATGCCAGGCATATTATCGTGCAGGATGAAAACCTGGCGAATTCCCTTCTTGCCAGGCTAAGAGCAGGATCTGATTTCGCGACAATCGCGCTTGAGTATTCCGTTGGACCCAGCGGGGTTGATGGTGGAGATCTAGGCTGGATAACCAGAGCACAATCCGGATATATGTCCTTTGATGAAGCCGCATTCAGGCTTCCCGAAGGTGGCATCAGCGATATTGTTGAAACCGGTGTAGGCTATCACATTATTAAAGTTGTTGAAACACAGCCTCTTTCGCCAGAACCTACCGTCAGTGAAATAACGCAGGTTGTGGCAATGGAGCTTACACAGAAGTTACAGGAAGATGCCGTTCTGGAGCAAGTTGAGAGTCTCGAGACTCAGTATACCATAGTAACTTATCCGGAAAGGCTGCTTCAGCATCTCGAATAACAGAAAATATCTAATCTGGCTTGTCTGGGGTCTGATCCCTGTTGTGATCGGAACTACAGTCGCGGTTATACTTGTATCCGGAAGAAGAACATCTTCATTCTCCGATACTGAGCCAGCAATGATATCCGCCCTTGAAGATAGAGAGGTAGTCGCAAGGGTAGACAGCTCTGTTCTTCTACTGGAGGATATTAACCTGATCGGGATTGATGATTCTTCAGTAAAAGAATGGGTGGAGGATGAGCTGCTGGCTGAGCTTGCAGTGGAGTATGGGCTTGAGAATGTCAGACTTAGCAGGTTGATCCAGAACAGAGCCCGACAGCTGTATCTGAAAGATGAATTACTCTATTCCGCATATTCAGAGATTGCATTTCCAGACAGTGCTGAAGTCTTTGAATACATGAGAACTGACAGCGTGATGTACATGGTCGAAAGACAATACTACCAGATACTTGTCGCTGACAGACAGCTTGCTGACTCAATTCACAACAGACTCTCCCGTGGGGAGAATTTCCAGATAACCGCAGAAAGACTATCAATCGGACAGAAAGCCGGCATTGGAGGAGATCTTGGATTTCTGACCGCAGGAGAACTTGCAGCTTTCGGTCTTCCGCGCGAATGGATGATAATTGATGGACTCAGTGAGATTTTTGAGTCTCAGTATGGATGGCATATCTTTCTCGTAGATGATGTGAGACCGCTGACGGACACAACAAGAGTTATCTGGAACCTTGCTGATTACCTATACAGCCAAAGGCTCAGATCGGCTCGTGACAACCTCCTGATTGAGGCAATGGGAAGCAGAGAAGTATATATTGATTCGACACTGATCATCCCGCAAATCCAGGGAAGTGACAATTCGGGAGATTCAGTTGGAAGAGAGGTAGAATGACGGTACTCATACTTGTGTCTCTGATTACAACCATGATTCCGGTGGAGAAGGTTGTTGCCGTTGTAGGTGACAGGCCAATACTGCATTCCGAGGTTGAGGAATTACTTTCTGAATCAGGCGTTTCACTGACGAACAATTACCTTGAGGACTTCCAAACCCTCGAATATCTGGATGCTCTTGAGCAGTTGGTCGAAGAGCAGCTGATGGTTCATGCAGCGATTGATGTGGGATATTATCCAACAGATACGGAGATTCAATCGCTTGTAGATGAAGAAATGGCGAATCTCCCCGGTGAGTTTCCATCTGGATCAGATATTGCCCAGGAGTACAGGGAATACCTTTCAGTAATCCTTGCTGACCGCATGGCTGCCCAGACTTTTCTGGGCTCCAGGATTCAGATAGCGCTTCGTGAAATGCCGATTAATCCTGAAGTATTTCTTACTTCCAATGTTGAACTGATTGAGAGCATAGTAATGCCGAACCATGCCGGCTGGATATATATGCCCGTGCTTCCCTCAGGACCTGATCTTGATCAGGCAGTAGACTTGATCACTCAACTCAGAGAACAGATACTCAACGGAGATTCTTTTGAACAGCTTGCGATACAGTGGTCAGATGACGGTTCTGCCGTTAATGGGGGAGCCCTGGGGGTATTCGGACCCGGAGAGATGACTCCGACTTTCGAAGATGCAGCGTTTTCCCTCCAGGTCGATGAGATCAGTTTCCCGGTTATAACTCCTTTCGGTGTTCATATTATTCGTCTTGACAGCATTCATGATGACGGAACAATTGAAGCAAGCCATATTCTGAGAATAGTTACCGTCGATCAGATGGATATAGATAATACTCTGGCAATTGCAGCTGCTCTTCTTGACAGTATACGCTCATCGAGCGGAGTAACTTTCGAGCAGGCAGCAAGGCTGCACAGTCTTGACAGAACAAGTTCTGAGGATGGTGGAGATCTTGGAACCGTACCTCTGAAGCTATGGCTTCCCGAACTTGCAGAAGCTGCTGCTCTGATTGAAGAGGGATTAGTATCTGAGCCGATATTCCTGCCTGATGCGGAAGCTGTGGTTCTGCTGAAGATATATGACGATTCAGGAGAAATAGACTGGAGCACATATACCGATGAGGAACTGACCGGAATAGTGCAACAGGTAATCTATCATGAAACATACTCGACTATTATCGATTCTCTGGGAAAAGAGATCCCGGTTATCTACTATCTCGAAACGGATGCCGACATTGCGAACTGATGTTTATCTCAAGCTCATCGGTATCTTCAAAACGCGAACGGTTGCCGGGAAAGCCTGCAAGGCCGGTTGTGTATTAATTGGCAGCAGGAAGATAAAATCGTCTCAGGAGATATGCGCGGGAGACATATTGGAAGTTGTAAAACCTGACGGATCCGCTTTTTCAATTGAAATTCTTGATATTCCCTCAGGTACACAGGTTTCACGAACGGGCAGAGCCAGCTTCTGTAGAAAAATCGGATCGGAGCAGTAATGCTGATATCCTTTCGGAATGTAAGCAGATTCTATAATGATTGGCCA
>DAOWAG010000054.1 GCA_030634715.1 Candidatus Aegiribacteria sp.
AGCGGAAGCTCTGATACCCATCTTATCTTCTTTTTTCCCGTAACTGAAACCCGGTGTTCCTTCTTCAACGATAAATGCTGAAAGCCCCCTTGCTCCTCTGGAATGATCTGTCAGAGCAATGACAGTGTAAATCTGAGCCTCTCCGCCATTTGTAATCCACTGCTTCGTTCCATTAAGAACGTAGTGATTACCATCTTTTATCGCTTTTGTTTTCACTCCGCCTGCATCACTTCCGGCTTCCGATTCAGTAAGAGCGAATGCTGCAAGCTTCGCGCCGGATGCAAGGTCGGGAAGATATTTCTTTTTCTGCTCGTCGGAGCCGGAGATCAGAATTGGCATCGCGCCAAGAGCATTAGCAGCATAGGATACGGCAATTCCCCCACATGCCCTGCTGAGTTCCTCTGTTGCTACACTAAGCGCCATTGAGCCACCACCGAACATCTGGGCTGATCCGCCGTACTCCTCAGGAATGTAAATACCGAGTAGATCACTTTCAGCCATGACGTTCATAATTTCCCGCGGGAAACGGTTCTCTTCATCAAGCTCAGCTCTGATCGGAATGATATATTTCTCTGAGATTTCCCTGCAGATATCCTTTATATCATTAAGCTCTTCGGAAAGGTAATAATTCACTTTAAACCATCCTCTCAATATTTTCAAGTGCTCTGGTAGCTGCAGCTTCACGGGCTGCCTTGCGTGTTCGGCCGATACCAGTGCCAATCTCAGTTCCATCAATAATGACCGAAATGTTAAACACTGGATTATGATCTGGTCCTGTACGGGAAACCAGTCTGTAGTCAGGAAGAGTCAATCCTTTTGCCTGGCAGTACTCCTGCAGACAACTTCTTGCGTCAGGCAAGGGATCGCTATCCGAAGACTGCTGTAAAATTTCCCTCTTCAGAAATCCTTCCGCTGCCCCAAGACCGGAATCCAGGTAGATCGCCCCGGCAATTGCCTCCAGAACATCAGCGGCAATTGTATCAACTGCTCCTTCAGAGGAATCAAATCCACTTCCAACCTTAACAAAACGATTCAATCCGAGTCTGCGACCGTGTCTGGCTAGATTCTGTTTCATGACAATCTTGATTTTTCTCCGGGTTAAATATCCCTCCGACTCGTGAGGGTATTCATTCATAAGGTACTCTCTGGTAACCAGTTCAAGCACAGCATCACCAAGAAACTCCAGCCTCTCATAACTGTCTCCGCAGCAACTGCCTTCAGTACAGGAACTGTGTGTAAGTGCTTTATCGAGAAGGTCCGGATTACTGAACCTGTATCCAAGAATGTTCTCCACCTCAGATACCGGATGCCCGGTCATCTGATTACTTACCCGCGAACTTCTTCAGGGCAAGTGTGACATTATGTCCGCCGAAACCAAGTGAATTGGAAAGCGCATACTTTACTTCAGCTTTTCTGGATTTGCGCGGTACATAATCAAGGTCACATCCTTCATCAGGATTTACAAGAGTTGCCGTAGGAGCTACTAATCCATCCCTGAGAGTGGAAGCCGTAAATATTGCTTCTATGGATCCGGCAGCGCCAAGCATGTGTCCGGTAACTGATTTAGTTGAAGAAACCATTATCCTCCTGGCATTTTCCTCACCAAGAGCTGTTTTTATCGCCATGGTCTCGTTAATGTCGTTAAGCTGTGTGGATGTTCCATGGGCATTGATATAATCAACCTGTTCAGGTTCTATTCCTGCATCTTCTATTGCGAGTTTCATTGCTCTGGCCGAGCCTTCACCACCCTCAGCGGGGGCTGTTATATGGAAAGCGTCACAGGTCATTCCTGACCCTGCGACTTCAGCATAGATATCGGCTCCTCTGTTCAGAGCATGCTGCAATTCTTCAATCACAACGACTGCGCCACCCTCTGCAATAACAAATCCATCTCTATCCCGATCAAACGGTCTTGATGCGGTTTCAGGATCATCATTCCTGGTTGAGAGCGCTTTAAGAGCACAGAATCCGCCAATTCCGGTAAGAGTCATGGGAGCTTCCGATCCACCAGCAAGTATCGCGTCAGCCCTGCCGAGTCTGATCATGTCCGTGCCTACAGCAATCGCGTGTCCACTTGAAGCACAAGCGGTTACAGTTGAAAAATTCAATCCCTTTGCGTTGATATCGATTCCTACTCTTCCAGCTGCGATATTACTGATCATCATAGGGCAGAAGAATGGATTGATTCTCCTGACACCTCGATCAAGAGCAACTTTATGCTCTCGCTCAAGTGTATTGATTCCGCCTATACCAGAACCGATAATTACACCAAGTCTTTCAGGGGAGATATTTCCCTCAAGACCTGAATCAGCGAATGCTTCTCTGGATGCAACCATGGCGAACTGAGTATATCTATCTGTTCTTTTAGCTAGTTTAGGGTCGAAATAATCGAGAGGATCGAAATTCTTCACTTCTCCTGAGATCTTACTTGAGAACTCTTCAGGATCAACAAGTGTCATTCTTTTTATCCCGCTGCGACCAGCCAGGGCATTCTCCCAGCTTTCCGGAGCTGTAAGTCCAACAGGACTGATAGCACCGACACCAGTAATTACAATACGTTTCCTCATAGAATTAGTCCCCTGTTCTTATGTCATCCGGAACAGAACCAGTCTATTTACAGCACCGCACCGCAGTAAATATTTTCCTGCGGTGCGCACCGTACGAATAAAGCAGTTCCTTTTAATCGAGACCCTTTTCTTTGAGATACTCAACTACCTTGCCAACCGTAGTAAGCTTGGTCGCTTCCTCTTCATCAATTCTGAGTCCAAAAGCATCTTCAAATCCCATTATTAGTTCGTACTGATCGATGGAGTCAGCACCGAGATCTGTATCAAACTGGGCTTCCGCGGTTACTTGCTCAGGTTTTACACCAAGCTTGTCAATTATGATTTCAGCAACACGGTTTTCAAGTGACATATTTTGTCCTTTCTCAGGTTGTCAATCCACCATCTACCGGAAGTACTACCCCGGTAATATAAGCGGAAACGTCATCAAGAAGAAAATGCACCGCATCCGCAACATTACCGGGCAATCCCATTCTCTTCATAGGAACCCTGCTGGAATAGTCCTCTCGGACTTCATCCGAAAGCTCACTTGTCATTTCCGTCTCGATAAATCCCGGAGCAATCGCGTTCACGCGGATATTACGTGCCGCGAACTCACGGCATAAAGCTCTGGTCAGACCGATCAGTCCAGCTTTTGTGGATGCGTAATTCACCTGTCCCGCAACTCCCAGTAATGCGACGATAGAAGAAATATTTACAATCGATCCCGCTTTCTGGCGCAGCATTCCACGGGAAAAGGCTCTGCACATAAGAAAAGCACCTGTTAGATTCACATCAAGGACGGTGTCCCAGTCAGTTTTTCTCATTCGCATAATGAGACCATCACGTGTAATTCCAGCATTGTTCACCAGACCGAATACGGGACCGAGTTCTTTCTCGATCCTGCCTGCGGTCTCATTCACAGCATCTTCATCTGTAACATCGAGCACCCAGGGAGTGAACAGATCACCAAGCTGTTCTGATGCCTGGTTCAAATTATCCTCAAGAATATCACAACCTGCTACTGACCATCCAGAATTAACAAGCTTCTCAGAGATCGAAAAACCTATCCCTCTGGCGGCACCTGTCACAACAGCCAGTCTGCTCACAATTACACTCCCCTCATTCTTCCCAGTGCAATATCATTCCGGCCCAGGTCAGCCCTGCGCCGAAGGCGGCAAGCACAACCGTATTCGGGGTGCTGATAGTTCCATCTCTCATAGCTTCATCAAGCGCCATGGGAATGGAAGCCGCGGATGTGTTACCGTATTTCTGGATATTTATATAAACCTGTTCAGGTCTGAGTTCAAGAGCCCTTGCCGTCGCGTCTATGATCCTGAGGTTCGCCTGATGCGAAATGAGAAGATCAACATCCTTCTTTTCCGTGCCATCCTTCTCAAGGGCTTTCATGCATGAATCACGCATTGCTCTTACGGCATGTTTGAATATTCTGGAACCATCCATTTGTATCGTGTGTTCGATAAGATCAACTGTCTCGTGGGAGGCTGGTTTCCTGGATCCACCCCCGAGTTGAATAAGATGTTTTCCGAGAGAACCGTCACTGCCCCAGTGCCATCCTCCAAGTCTTCCACCTGGACCCTCAGATGAAATTGCTACGGCTCCAGCTCCGTCACCGAAGAGAATGCAGCTGGTACGGTCAGTCCAGTTTGTAATCTTGGTCAGACAGTCTGAACCTACTACGATAATCCTGTCCATCATACCGGATTCAATGAATGCTTTCGCCTGCACAAGACCGTAGATGAAAGCGGTACAACCAGCTTCAAAATCGTAAGCTGGAATTTGACCAAGTCCAAGTCTGTCAGCCACTAGAGCAGCGGTTGATGGGAAATAGTAATCCGGTGTTACTGTACCTACAATAATGGCCTGTACGTCCCCTGGCTTCCAGCCGGCATCCTCCATGGCTTCCTCAACAGCAACCGTTACAAGGTCAGATGTAGCAGTGGAATCATCAGTTTTCCTGCGCTCCTTGATCCCGGTTCTGGTTGTTATCCATTCGTCAGTAGTATCAACGATCTTCTCCAGATCGGCATTTGTCAGCACTCCGTCAGGGACGTTGTGACCTGTTCCTACGATATAGGCGTTTCTACTCACCATGTCTCCAATCTCACTACATCGAATCGCGGATCTCTTGTTGAATCCGTTCTCTGACTCCGCTTCGGTAAAAATCGCAGGAAGCAACAATAGCGTTCTTAATTGCCTTTGAACTGCTGCTTCCGTGAGCTACAATTGATACTCCATTAAGACCAAGGAGGGGAGCCCCGCCGTATTCCGCGGAGTCCAGTCTCTCCCAGAGTTTTGAAAAGGAATGCCGCATGAGAAGGTAACCTGCTCTTGAGGCCCAGTGACGTTTCATTTCAAGGTAGAGAGATCCACCAACAAGATCGGCAATGGATTCAAAGGTTTTAAGGAGAACATTACCCACAAATCCATCGCAGACAACAACATCTGCTTCTCCTTTTAATATTCCATCACCCTCGATATATCCCTGAAAATTCAGTTTCGAAACAGCCAGCTTATCATGTACTTCCCTGATAATCGCAGGACCCTTTGTTTTCTCAGTGCCGACATTAAGCAGAGTTATTCTGGGATTATCAATTCCGAAGACGCATCTTGAATAGGCATCTCCCATAAGTGCGAATTGAAGAAGCTGCTCCGGTTTACATCCTATATTTGCCCCCACATCCAGCACAACTGTCGGATTATTCTGGCTGGGGAGTGATGCCGCAATTGCAGGACGAGGAACTCCTTCTATCCTTCCCAGAGCAAAAAGACTCGCAGCCATCATCGCGCCGGTATTACCCGCGCTGACCATTGCCTGCACAAGTCCCTTCTTCTGGAGACCTGCCATTACAAGCATTGAACTGTCCGGTTTATTCTTCAGGGATTCAGCAGGAGGATCATCCATCGTGATGACCTGGGAGGCATGCTGTATTGAAATTGGAAGCCGAGCACCTCCCCTGCGGGAAAGCAGCCTTGCAAGCAAGTCTCTGTCTCCTACGAGGATCAGAGTAACTTTCTCTGTAACCAGCTTGTGGCATTCCCTGAAAAACAATATTGCTCCGTCAACAACGACAGAAGGTCCATTGTCTCCCCCCATAGCATCAATCGCGATGGTGAGCGAATCAGGCACGGGCAAATCCTTGAGTTACGGAAAAGTGACTGCGGATGATTACTTCTCCTCCGGTTCTACAACCTGCCTGCCATCATAGAAACCACAGTGTTTGCATACTCTGTGCGGAAGTCTGGGTTCACCGCACTGAGGGCAATGGCTTGTTGATTTAGCTTTCAGAGCATCGTTAGCTCTGCGTTTATCTCGTCTGGTTGATGAATGTCTTCTTTTTGGTACTGGCATTATTCCTTCTCTTTCCCTGCATTAACAGGATGTAACTGTCTTCATGTGCTAATTAAATGTTCGACCTCTCAAAGTAAACTCAAATATAACTAAATCCCCGGCAGTCGGGTGCACAGAGAGGTTTCCCCGGTATTGACAGAATTACAGCCTCTCGGGCAGCGTCCAGAATGCTGAATCCCATGCCCAGAGTAACCGGTTCAGAATCGACATCTTCAGAGATACTTTCATCCCAGGAATAGACTCTGTAAATTTCCTCGGTGATTGGAAAATTCATCTGTTCAAGACATCTCGCGCAGGGTATGGTAAATACGGCATCCAGAAAACCATGACAGATAATGCACCTGTCCTGCAATTCCACTTCCAGTTCAATAAATGCCTGACCATCTCCGGGTTCAACGTTTTCGATGTTCCAGTCAATCTCCTTGAGCGAAAGTTCAAATATTCCCCTGTTAATCCCTGGAGACAGACTTCTCATGTTGATGGTCAGTGAATCAGGATACAGCTTCATTGGGTGTTTCCATGTCTATCCGAGTCTTCAATTATCGTATTCAATATTCTGTCTCTCTCAAGAGGTGTATCAGCCTGGGCGTATACTCTTGCCAGAGGCTCTGTTCCGCTAAGTCTGAAAAGAACCCAGCTGTCATTCTCAAGGATAAATTTTACTCCATCAGTATGGTCAACTGAGATAACTGAACTACCCGCGATCTTCGAAGGATTTGTTTCAAAAAAATGCTCAATCAGGAACTCCCTCAGTCGGTCATCAAGTTGAAGATCAATTCTTGAAACGTGTACTCGACCGTACTTGAGCCAGAGATCCTCAAGCTGTGCGGCCAACCCCTTCCCTCTGGCACAAACCATTTCAGCCGCCAGAAGGCAGGCCAGAATGCCATCCTTCTCAGGAACAT
Organism: Candidatus Aegiribacteria sp.; assembly: GCA_030634715.1. The sequence goes on from DAOWAG010000054.1 coordinate 6,822, forward strand.
GTCCACTTACTGAAAGCCCACCGCTTTCCTCACCCGCCAGAATAACATCGGTTTCAAGCATCCTGGCTCCAAGATACTTGAAACCAACAGGAGTAACCTCAATCTCAATGTTGTGGGCATGGGCAACTCTGTCAAGAAGACTTCCGGTTGTGACTGATCTGAGTGCAAGCCCCTTCATTCCCTTCTTCTCAATAAGGTATTCAAGAAGTAATGGTAAATAATCGTGAGGAGAAATGAAACATCCATTTTCATCGATAAGTCCGAATCGATCAGCATCACCATCCGTCGCAACTCCCAGAGATGCACCGCTCTTAATAACCTGTGAAGCAAGATCTACCGTTCCGGTTATTCCTGGTTCAGGATGCTGCCGACCGGCAAAGAGTGGATCACGCTTGCCGTTGATGACTCGAACTGCTGCACCAAGATCAACCAGTATTCGATCGAGAAGTCCAGAACCGGTTCCGGAAAAAGCATCGTAAACAACCCTGAGACCGCCCTGCCGAAAAACATCTTCATCCAGGTACTCCAGAACTGTCTTGGTATAGTCTCGAAGCAGATCATCAGTCGATACCGATCCTGCCGCCCTGGAGGGA
>DAOWAG010000279.1 GCA_030634715.1 Candidatus Aegiribacteria sp.
GCTTCCAGAAAATGCTTCAGGATGGGCATTCGAGGGGCGCGATTACGCTCTGCTTGGTTACGCTCCGGTATTCCATCTTGTGATACTGGGAATGACCAATTCTATTGTAGCGCAGTACCCCTCTGATGCTAATGGAAACGCGCTCAGCGAAATGCCTATACTGCAAGAGCATAAAAGTCTTCGGGAGATTGATCTTGCAGTAACCACCTCCGGATCCAGTGCTTGCACTTGGTGGATTACCTATGCAAGGGAGAAAATAGGATTGCCTATAGCATTCGGTGTTACCGCTGTAATGGCTACCGATTACTACCCTTACATACAGACAGGCCAGGTGATAGGTCAGATGGGCGGTCTTCGAGGAGCCGCGGAGTACGAGGTTCTCCTTGCCGAGAACGGTATCACGGCATCCACAGACAAAGCCTTCAGGGGCATGGATGTGCAGTCCGCAGCTCATATACTCATCATCCTTTTGATAATAATGGGTAACATTGCGTTTTTCGCCGGTGGTTTCCACAAACAGACCAAACTGAAGGGAAGGGGGTAGAAGATGTACGAAGTAATAGGAATATGGATTGGAGCATTCTTCACTCTTGCCATCTACTCCTTCCTCTATAAGGAGAATCCGGTCTACAGACTTGCCGAGCATCTTGTTGTAGGTATCTCCCTCGGATACCAGATGGCGATTGTATATGCTATGACTCTTCGTCCAAGACTGATCGAACCTCTATTGAGTGGGGATCACTGGATTCTTCTGGTTCCCGGGATACTCGGTCTCCTGTACATCACAAGGTTCATTCCGAGCATCTCATGGTTATCCAGATATCCGATAGCATTCTATATGGGAACAGCGATGGGTGTTAGTTTTCCACTCACCATGAAAGCGTATGTACTTCGTCAGCTTGAGGGAGCCATGGTGCCCTTATACTCAAGCGGTATGCCATGGTTTGAAGTTGTAGGGAATATTGTAATGATATTCGGAACCCTTGCCGCTCTCATCTACTTCTTCTTCTCCAAGCCGCACAAGGGGTTTTTCTTCGGCACAGGTTCGAAGATTGGTATCTGGGTTATCATGCTCGGTTTCGGAGCCACTTTCGGTTTCACCGTCATGGGTCGTATCAGCCTTCTGATCGGCAGAATTCAGTATCTGCTTGGAGACTGGCTGCATATCATTGAATAACCTAAGCATGGGGGACACGCAGCAGAGCCTGCGTGTCCCCCATGTTCTAAAAGATTCTTTAGACCGTCTCTATTTTCGTCTTAACAGAAGAGAATTTGTCCACCCCGACCCTCTTGAATACCTCTATCGTTATGAAGATCTTTGTGACAGAGAAATCGCAGGACTTGTGGCATCCGGACTGGCATACGGAAGAGTTTCACAGATTCTGAATGCCGCCGGCTCTGTGCTTGATGAACTCGGACCTTCACCATCCCTTTTTCTTGGTGAAACATCTCTTGAAACGCTTCTGAATCTATTCAGTGATTTCAGATACCGCTTCACGAAGGGGGCAGAAGTTGCATTTATACTGAAAGCCGCTTCCGTGCTGCAGGTAGAATATGGAAGTCTGAGTAATCTGCTGACTCAAGGCATTTCATCAAAAGGATATATCGAAGCTCTGAATTTGATGGTCAGTACGATTATGAGAAAAGCCGATTTGAGTACTTCGAGCATGTTATCCATGCCTTCAAATGGAAGCGCCTGCAAAAGGCTGAATCTCTGGATGAGGTGGATGGTACGCAGCGATGATGTAGATCCAGGAGGATGGGGCGGTATTGAGCCATCCATGCTGTACATCCCGCTTGATACTCACATGTTCAGGGTGACGAAACTCCTTGGATTCACTTCAAGACGGGCGCCTGACTGGAGGACGGTAGAGGAAATCACCGAAGGGTTCAGAACCCTGTGCCCTGATGATCCTGTGAGATACGATTTCTCTCTGACACGTTTCGGGATAAGGGATGATCTTGATATGAATGGTCTTCTCAAAGAAATTGATGAAATCGGTGAATTCTGAGGATTTCCCGGAGCTTGAGAAGCTTGACCTTTTGAATCCGTTTTCGTAAATTGGCTCTTCCGGTGCCGGGGTAGCTCAGTTGGTAGAGCAACGGACTGAAAATCCGTGTGTCGACAGTTCAATTCTGTCCCCCGGCACCAGTTCTTCATTCAGTCGAAGATACTCTTTCCTGCTCCAGCATTCTTTCAATCTTTCTTACTCGATGTGCTATATTGTTCATCTGGAATTAGATTGAGCTTAGTATCCAGAACTGGAAATGTTCGACCTTGGCCTGCTTGTGAATCATCCAGATGATCTTGATGGACACCAGCAATATGCCGACTTCCAGCGACACCAACGACGGCATCCAGGTCATATTGTCCAGGACGTGACGCAACACATCCAACACCAACAGCCCCAGCAGGACGGTAATAAACACGATGTTGATGACGCGGCCACGCCTGGCGGACTGGGCCCCGCCGATCCGCCCGATAATGTTGCGGATTTTCTCCTTCTCCTCGCGATAGCTGCGAAGCTCCTCTTCCAGCGTTTCGATTTCCGTCTGTTTAAGGTTGTCGCTCATGGCGAACTCCGAAAATTA
>DAOWAG010000011.1 GCA_030634715.1 Candidatus Aegiribacteria sp.
ACTTCTGCAAGAACGGATCTGTTATGGAGTTTTCGAGCATACTCATCTATGAGTCTATTCTCAAGTCTGTCCGACATCCAGGAAAGGAACGTGGCTCCTGCGAGCTCCCCATGCATCGAGCCAACTGCAAGTTCTGTAATATCTCGTAGATACGAAATTACTATCTCAGGTCTACCTGAAAGTATTTCAACCGAGTATGGAATTGTCTCCCCGAAAAACACAGATGCGGTTTTCAACTGCCACAGAGCAACATTGCTGTCTTCCATTTCCCTTGAGGGAATCAGTCTGGTCATCAACTCTCTCATCAGGTTACCGCTTGTCAGGTGTTCCGAAATCTCAGGATACTCAACAAGAATCTTAACGAAAGCCGTCAGTCCTCTTGAGAGGAATTTGCTGAAGATCCTGTGACCTGATTTCTCCAGCCAGACCGCCTGCTGGGATAGGGTCTCACAAAGAGTGCGGGCACAGTAAATAAGATCGTTCGCATTTTTTTCCTCTATACCCGGTATCCGCAGGAGACGATCCATCGAGACCTTGAGTGCTTTGCTTCTGTCTTCCGCTCTGAATAATCTGCTAAGGATACTTGTCTCTTCGTTTCGCAGCTGCTCCAAACTCATATCTCTGTTGTACTTGGAGACGGCCGATGCGATTAACTCGCTGAATATTAATTCCTCCGCTCCTATCTCCTGAAAGAGAGGAGCTATCACTTTATCCATAAAACGACTTCGCAAAGATCGATTTGAAATTCTCCCAAGCGCCTCTACAACCTTCGTGCAGGAATCAATTGTTCCATTAGCAAGAGGAGCAAGCCAGTCGGTGTGTTCTCCAGCAAGAATTCTTCGGCGGTAATTTTCATCAAACAGATCAAGTATCGAGACAAACATTTCGCTCTTGATTACGTGCTCATGCTCCAAAGATTCATTGATTGACCGAAGCAGCAGGATCATAGCCGGAAGAAGTTTATCGAAATTGACTTCTGATTCCGCTATTAACTCTTCAAGCGATTCCAATGATATGGATGGGTCATCCTGGCTCAGTATTGCATCCATAAGCCGACCTATAGAATTGACACCTCGTCTGTATTCCGGTGTTTTTCCTGTGCCTTCAAGAATTGAAAGAGCGACCTGTATAAATCGAAGATAGTGCTCTGTCTTTATCGAATCATAAAAAGGTGTTCCTCTGCGTTCAGCCGACAGTGCAGCTATTTCAATAAGAGGACAGGCGTTTTCGTTTTTCATGCAACAGGAGCAAACCTCTATGAAAATTTTTCTCTTCACTTTCCCTCTACACCTGAACAGCATTATCTCGGCTATGGCTTGTCCGTATTCTATAGGAGAACAATCCCGTGTGGGAATGCCTATGATATCCAGGCACAAATCTCTTTCAGACAGTCTAGTAAGTGCTCTGATCGAGTCCTCTGAAAGCAGTTCAAGCACTTCTGAAAGCACGGTTTCTTCCAGCGAGCCGACTATTTTTTCTATTTCATCCGGGATTGAGTCTTCAAGCAGATATTGAAGCTGATCCGTCTCCTCCAGTCGACCAAGAAATCCTGAAAGAACCTTTATTGACTCCATCTGTATTGAAAATCCCCTCAGCTTTTTCAGAAGAGATTCTCCATTTCTGCCAACAGCCCTCCATACTGGAAGATTTTCGTCCCCGAGAAGATACCATCCTGTCTCCAGAGCGAAATCTACAAGAGAATTTTCAGAAACATGCTGTATTTCAGGTAACAGTTCCTGTGCTTTCTCAAGAGCGTGTATGACATTTCCTCCACCGATTCTCGTTCTCTCAAGGATGAATCCGAATCGTTCAGGCCAGTTGAAACCCATCTGCATAAGGCTTCGAACAAGGGATATATCCCCCTGCGTTTCTGCAAGAACCTGAAACACTCTATAAAGCAGGCAGAGGAATTCTTTGAATGTTAAGCCTGTACTCGGTCCGATCTGATTCCATGTCCGGCTCAGCTGGAAGAACTCTAGAACGGCTACAACCACGGCAAAAGATGGAAGGTTACTTACTGCGGAGAACCATTCTATTGCCATATCCTGTTTCACAGGGGGAGGTTCTGTCATGCTGGATAGATTTGTTAAAAGAAGGCTGCCATCACTTTTCTTAATTGTAGAAAGAAGGTAAGCAAGAACTTCCCCCGCCTCTGGCCAGTGATTTAAAAACAGGGATATTTCAAATATCCTGTCTCTTGCTTCGGGCCTGATAATGGATTTGTTCAGTGATTTTGAGGGAAGTTGAAAACCTTTTCCGACTTCTGGAGGGGGTGCCGAATAAAGTTTGTTTTCCTTGCTCCAGGATTCAATTTCTCGGACTATTTCACTGGCGTTTATTTCTACTCCTCTTCTACTGGAACCTGTTCATTCTCCGGCTGAACTACAGCAGCGTCAACAACCCTGTCGTTCTCCGGCAGATTCATAAGCTTAACACCCATAGTGCTTCTGCCCATTTCTCTAATCTGATCGACAGGCAAGCGGATAATCATGCCGAGAGCTGAAACAAGAATTAACTCATCTTCTTCTGCTACCTGCATTATCGAAATTACGCGGCCATTCCGCTGAATATTACGGATATTAATAACCCCGGCGCTTCCTCTGTGAGTAAGTCTGTAATCCTCTGACCACGTCCGCTTCCCAAAACCATTCTCGGTTACTGTCAGCATACTCCCTGGTTCATGCATGATAACCATTCCAACAAGGTGGTCATTTCCAGTAACTTTTATTCCTCTTACTCCTCTTGTATATCTTCCCATTGAGCGTATTTCTTTTTCACTGAATCTATTAGCCTTCCCGTTTGCCAGTGCAAGCAGAACCCGGCTGTTTCCGTTTGTCAATGCGGCGCTGACGAGTTCCGCCTTCTCATCAAGCTTGATCGCCCATATGCCGTTCCGTCGAGGATGGCTATAGCTGGAAAGAGGGGTTTTCTTAACTAATCCATTGCTGGTCGCCATCAGGATAAAGCGGTTATCATCGAATTCTTTCACGCATACGTTCGCGACAGGGCGTTCTTCTGGTTCGAGATCCAGAAGGTTCACTATAGCTTTCCCTTTGCTGATTCTTCCAACTTCAGGAATCTTGTAAACTTTTAACCAGTAACATCTTCCCTGATTTGTGAAAAACAGTATATAGCTGTGGTTGGAGGATACAATAATTTGATCAATTGAGTCTTCCTCCTTCGTTCTTGCTCCTGTAATTCCTTTTCCACCTCTGTGTTGACTTCTGTAAGTATCTGTTGAAAGCCTCTTTACATATCCTTCACGGGAGAGGGTGATAACCATCGCGTCATCAGGTATAAGGTCTTCCATATCAAGTTCATCTGCCGCAAAAGGTTCTATTTCCGTTTTTCTGTCTTCACCGTATATCTCGGCAACTTCCCTTAATTCCTCTGACACAACCTTCATGCGTTCTGAGCGATTCGAAGCCAATTTTCGAAGTTTTTCAAGGAGAACCCGGAGTTCTTCATATTCTTCTTCCAGTTCTTCCCGCTCAAGTCCGGTAAGTTTTCTTAAGCGCATTTCCAGAATGGCTTGAGCCTGTATTTCGGAGAATTCAAATATTTCTATAAGTTTTTTCTTTGCTTCTTCGCTGCTTCCAGATTCCCTAATAACTTTTATTACTTCCTCTATTATATCCTGAGCCTTTAGCAGACCTTCGACTATGTGTGATCTTGCTTCCGCCTTTTTCAGGTCGAAAGCTATCCTTCTCTCTATGACATCATGACGATGTTCAATGTAGTAATCGATCATCTGTCGGAGATTCAGCCTTATGGGTCTTCCGCCAGCCAGAGCGAGACAGTTAGCTCCGAATGTTTTTGCAAGCGAAGTGTGTTTGTATAGCTGATTAAGGACTATCTCAGTTATAGCATCCTTCTTGAGTTCTATTACAAGTCTCATGCCATCTCTGTCGGATTCATCCCGAAGATCAGCTATCATCGTTATCTTCTTATGTTTGACAAGATCTACTATAGATTCGATAAGTGTCGTCTTATTAACCTGATAGGGAATCTCCACAACTACGATTGCTTCCCTGCCTTTTGGCGTTACTTCAGTAGTCACTTTACCGCGTACGTGAATTAATCCCTTTCCGGTACTGTAAGCATTTCTGATTCCCCGAAGTCCTGCGATTATTCCTCCTGTTGGAAAATCCGGTCCCTTAACGATCTCATAAAGCTCTTCATCTGACAGGTCGGGGTTCTCTATAATTCTACAGCAGGCTTCTATAACTTCTCTGAGATTATGCGGCGGTATATTCGTGGCCATACCTACAGCAATTCCAGATGATCCATTGATGAGAAGATTTGGTATGCCGGCAGGCAGGATGGAAGGTTCTTTCAGACGATCATCGAAATTGGGAGTCATATCGACTGTTTCGCTATCGATATCTCGAAGTAATTCTTCGCCAATTCTGGACATTCTTGCTTCCGTATATCTGTACGCTGCTGCTGGATCTCCATCTACCGATCCAAAGTTTCCCTGTCCATCTATAAGAGGGTGCCTCAGTGAGAAATCCTGAGCCATCCGTACCATTGCATCGTAGACAGCGCTATCTCCATGTGGGTGATATTTTCCGAGAACATCCCCCACTACTGCAGCAGATTTCTTATACGGTCGCCTGTGAGTGAGTTTCTGTTCGTACATCGAATACAGAATTCGTCTGTGTACAGGCTTCAATCCGTCTCGGACGTCAGGAAGTGCTCTCGAGACTATAACGCTCATGGAATAATCCATATAAGAGCGTTTCATCTCCTCTTCTATGTCTATGATCTCAATAGTTTTACCTGTGCTACCACTCAAATGACCGCCTCCATGTATTTTAGGCAATAATTATGCTTTTTTTGGATAAATATTCTAAACATCTAAGTTTCTAACTTCTGCCGCGTGAAGCTGGATAAATTCACGTCTTGGTTCTACATCGTCACCCATAAGAACTGAAAATATATGGCTTGCTTCCATAGTGTTCTCAAGCCGGACTTTAAGAAGTAATCTTGTTTCAGGATCCATAGTTGTTGCCCATAACTGATCCGGATTCATTTCACCCAGACCCTTGTAACGCTGTATTACCAAACCTGTATCTCCGAATTCCCTGGTTATTTGCTTTCTTTCTTTCTCGCTATAAGCGTAACGCTTTGTTTTTCCTTTCCTTATCAGATACAGAGGCGGTTGAGCAATGTAAATGTAGCCTTTTTCAATCAGCTCTATCATATGCCTGTAAAAGAAGGTCAACAGAAGCGTGCGGATATGTGATCCGTCTACATCCGCATCAGTCATTATTATGATTTTATGATATCGTAGACTGTTTATATCAAAATCTTCTTCTATTCCCGTTCCAGCAGCAGTAATAATGGTTCTTATCTCATTGTTGTTAAGCACTTTTCCAAGTTGTGCCTTTTCAACATTGATTATCTTACCTCTCAGTGGAAGAATTGCCTGAAAGAACCTGTTTCTTCCCTGTTTAGCTGATCCTCCTGCTGAATTTCCCTCTACTATAAAAAGCTCTGCTTCTTCTGGTTCGTTCACGGTGCAATCCGCAAGTTTGCCAGGTAGCGCAGCTGTTTCAAGAGCTGATTTTCTTCTGGTTAATTCTCTTGCTTTCTTGGCGGCCTGTCTTGATCTGTTGTTGAGGATACACTTCTGTACGACTTTCCTTGCTATAGAAGGGTTCTCCTCAAAGAATTCTGCAAGACCTCTATTCACAAGAGATAATACTGCTCCCTGTACATTCCTGTTTCCAAGCCTTGTTTTAGTTTGACCTTCAAACTGAGGATCGGGGATCTTAACACTGATTACTATAACAAGTCCCTCTCTTACATCACTACCGGAAAATGTATCATCCTTATTACTGAACATTTTATTAGTGGTTGCGTAATCATTCAGAGTTCTTGTGAGCGCTGACTTGAGACCGGAAAGGTGTGTTCCTCCGTCAATCGTGTTGATGTTGTTCACAAAGCTGAAAATGTCTTCTTTAAATGCCTTATTGTACTGCAGTGCAACATCGATTAAGAGAATACCTTCATCACCAAGCTCTATTTCTCCTGTAATTCTTACAGGGTCATGTAATGTATGATTTGCTTCATTAATATAGGAAACAAATGAATTCAATCCGCCCTCAAAACAGAATTCTTCTTTTTTTATCTCTTCTTCAGAGCTTTCATCGTTAGTAAATATTTTCAATCCATTATTAAGATAAGCAAGTTCTCTTAATCTGGCGGATAGGGTTTCATATTTTAATTCAGACGTTTCAAATATTTCCTCATAATCAGGCATGAATCTGATTTTTGTTCCTGCAAGATCTGTTTTACCAATTGTTTTCTGTTCAGCAAGAGTTTTACCTCTTCTATACTCCTGAAAATAGATATAGCCATCTTTATGAACTTCAACTCTCAACCATTCTGACAGCGCATTTACAACACTTACACCGACACCATGCAGTCCCCCGGAAGTCTTGTAAGCGGCATTGTCAAATTTTCCTCCCGCGTGGAGAGTAGTCATAACCACTTCAAGTGCTGGTTTTCCTGTCTCATGCATCCCGACGGGTATTCCTCTTCCATCATCGTTAACTGAAACAGATCCATCTGCATGCAGGCTGATTTCTATTTCTTTGCAGAAACCTGATTGCGCTTCATCAATACTGTTATCGACTACCTCCCACACCATGTGATGAAGGCCTGTCTGTGATGTTGAGCCGATGTACATGCTTGGTCTTTTTCTAACATGTTCAAGACCTTTTAGAACCTTAATAGAGTCAGCGTCGTATTCTCTGTTTTGTCTGTCGTTTTCGGTCAATACTGCTTTGCCTTCCGCTTTTTCCAGGCATAATAGCTTTTATGTCAGTGAAAAGCTTCTCACCTGAAATCCTGTTTAAATTCGATATTATTTCTTCTTTTCTCAGTCTTATTTCCATTCGTGCAGCCGGATGAGAAATCCTTACAATAATTACGGATCTGTCAAAGCCGGCAGGTCTGGCTAATTTAGCTAGTTCAACACCAACAATATCATCCCAGCTATCAAGAATTTTACTTCTCTTCTGGTATTTGCCCAGTTCAAATTTCCTGAAGACTCCATCTATCAGGATTTCAATTTTTTTCATAAGTTCAATTATTCATAAAACGTACGATCATACTACTATCAATTTTAATCTCTTTCCGGCTGATTCTCCAGTGCTTTTGCGAGTTTAACGGGCATAATCAGCGCGAGGTATGAATCATTTCCTTCTGATTCTTCTTCATCGTTAATAAGCACAGCGGTATTACTGTCCTTCATCCTCAGTATTATTCTCTCGCATTGCATGTTACGAAGAATCTCCATAAGGAAATTACCATTAAAACCTATCTGGAACGGATTTCCTTCATACTCGGAAATAAGTGTTTCTTTCGCTTCTCCGGCATCTGCGCTTTCCGCCTGAACTACAATTGAATCTTTTTCAAGTGAAAACTTAACCTGATGTGTTGACGGATTAGCCATTGTTTTAACACGCCTGAGTACTGATATAAGGTTTTCTCTTTCAGTGTGAAGAATACAGTCATTATCTTTTGGAATAACTTTTTTGTACGGAGGATATTCACCATCTATTGTTCGACTGAATATCAAAGTATTATCGAATTCAAATGATATCTGGGAGCCCTTATAACGTATTCTAACATCGCCACCAGAGGAGAGTTTCGCAAATAGATTCAAAGCTTTCTGCGTTATAAGAGCCTTAATACTGTTATCTGATTTTATACTTCCAAGACTTATACAGCTCAATCTGTGACCATCAGTAGCAACCATCTCAAATCCGTTTTCGTTTATATCCAGTAATGCTCCATTCAGAGTCGCCCTGTAATCATCTCTAGCAACTGCGTAAGAAGTCTTTCTTATCGCATCAGAAAAAACACTTACAGGAACTACACATGGATCCACACTGCTCTTTGAAGGAAGAGAAGGGAATTGTTCGCTTGAACTGCCGCTCAGGGCAAACAATCCCTGACCACAGTTTATTGTAATTCTGTTACCTGTTGCGCTCATCCTTACTTCTTCTTCAGGCAATTCACGTACAATTTCATGCAGTTTTTTTCCAGGAAGTGTTATTGAACCGGCAGTTGTTATTGATGCAGGAATGGTAGTTATTACAGTAGTATCAAGATCAGTTGCTGACAGCTTTAATCTGTCTCCTTCTGTTTCAAGAAGTACATTTGTCAGGTATGGTAGACTGCTTCTTGCAGGAAGCGCTGTTGCAACACAATTCAGACCTTTAAGTAAATCGGAATGATTAACAAGAAGCTTGATCATAAGTTTTCCTCCAGCTTTATGAAGACAGTTATAAGAGAACAATAATGATAGTTATTATACATGTGGATATGTAGACATGTCACCTGTTATTAAGAACACATGTTCGTTTGAGGTTGTTGAATAAATGTGGAAAACAGTTTAGTGAATCATTAGTTTTCAACACCGACTGATTTTGAACAGATTATCCTTAGATTTTCCACATATCAGATTGAAGTAAGTTTCCTTCTCAGTTCCGTTATAGTTCTTTCCAGTTCAGGATCCTGTTTCTTCAATTCGTCTATTCTGTCTATTGAATTTAGAACTGTTGAATGATCACGACCAGAGAAAAATGAACCTATTTCCTTTAGTGACATAGAAGTAAGTTCTCTGATAAGAGACATGGCAACCTGTCTTGGTACAAGAATGCTTCTCTTTCTCTGTTTTCCTTTAAGCTGCCCTGGTGAGACATTGAAGTTCTCAGCGACCGCGGATGTTATGTTTCCCGGTGTGAGCCTTCTCGTTATTGAACCAAGTGAGGCACGAATTTCTCTCTGGGCAAGGTCCATATTCACTTCACAGTCGGTTAACCGGGAGATTGCCGCGAGTCTGTGTACTACCCCGGCTAACTGTCGAACATTTTTTCTTATAGAAGATGCTATATAATCGAGGACATCATCTGAGATATCCAGTTTTTCATCACGAAACAGCAGCTGAAGAATAGCAAGTCGAGTTTCATACTCGGGAGGTTTGATATCAGCTACGAGTCCCCATTGGAAGCGGCTGATAAGTCTTTCATGAAGATCCTGAAGTTCGTGTGGAGGTCTATCTGAAGTCAGGACTATCTGTTTTCCATTCTGATGAAGCTCGTTAAATCGGTGAAAGAATTCTTCCTGAGTCTGTTCTTTTCCTTTAAGAAACTGAATATCATCCATAAGTAGAAAATCTATATTATGGAACAGTTTTCTGAATCTTGAAAAATCATTCTGTAGTACAGATTTAATATATCGATCAACCAGAAGCTCTGTGGAAAGGTAGTGAAAAGTTCGACCCCTTCCATCCTGTCGCAGGTGGTGTGCTATAGCCTGGATAAGGTGAGTTTTTCCCAGTCCGACACCGCCGTAGATGAAGAGGGGATTGTAACTGGCGGAATTACTGCCACGGCTTACAGCAAGAGCTCCTGCGTGAGCAAGCTGATTATTGGGACCAACTACGAAGTGGTCGAAAGTATAGTTAGAACGAAGAAAAACCGTATCAGATTGATTTGAAGATCTCCTGGAGGCAATGGAGACTGAAGATGACGGACCTGGTTTCGCGGGATCACCGATAAATTGAAGAGCAAGATCCTTTCTGCCGGAGATATCACGAATGAGTTCCTCAAGGAATTCACCAAATCGAGATTTGGCATGACCTGCAACGAATGAGTTTGAAAAACGTATTACTAGAAGGCTGCCATTAAGATCTTCAAAACGTGAGTTTTTCAGCCATGCCTCGAATTCGGTTGATTCAAGGGAGTTTTCAGCTTCACTGAGACATTGAATCCAAAGCTCATTGGGATTAAAAGTGTCCATCTTCATTCCAATCATTGACAGAACCCTAAAGCAATAACTTGCAGCAATTTGTCATATATATCCACAGGAGAATCCACAGAAAACCAGTATCATAATTTATTGATACATAAGCATATGACAAACTCTCCAGAATTTATAATCAACATAATGTTGAAAACCTTTTCCAACCAATTAATGGCTACCGCAAATACTTGACAGAAAGCGATCTATTGGCTAACTTTCATAATCGCTGAACATAGAAATCAATTATTATACTTACTGGTGATACTGATGGAGAAATCCTGACTGCGTCAAGTCTGGTTTTCGGGAGAGAGTGAAGAAAATGAAAAGAACATTTCAGCCAAGCAATATTTCTAAAGCAAGACGGCATGGATTCAGAGCAAGAATGGCCAGCAAGAATGGCAGGAAAATACTTAATACAAGAAGGCGTAAGGGTAGAAAGAATCTGATTCCATAAAATAATCTGAAATGAAAAATACCCTGAGGAAGGGATATCAGTTCAGAAAGATTCTGAGAATTGGCAGTGCTTTCAGAGGAACATCATTCAGAGCGGTATACAGATTGAATTCCCTGGGCATTATTCGCCTGGGGTTTTCCTTGTCAGCAAAGAGCGGAAACGCTGTCAAAAGAAATCTGATACGCAGACGTCTGAGGCAACTTTCTAGAGAAAAAGGAGCTGATACAGGCGCAGACGTTGTTATACTGCCGGAAGGCAAGCTTCTGAAAAATAACTGGGAGTCGATTAGAAGAGATTTTATGAAACTACTTGTTGAGATAGAGGGAACCAGGAAGAACAGCCAGATAAGAAAGAGTAACGAGGTAACGGATCAGTTAGAAAAGAAACATCAACCGGAATGAAAATAAGCGTATCAGTTCTGCTTATTGCTTTTGTTAAGGTTTACAGGAAACTTGTTTCACCATTGTTTCCAAGGAGCTGTATTTATACACCAACCTGCAGCAGATATGCGGAAACAGCATTAACAAGGTTTGGAGCGATAAGAGGAGGGTGGCTGTCTGTTCTTCGGATTCTAAAATGTCATCCATTCAGAAAAGGCGGATACGATCCCGTTCCTGACAAATGGGAGAATCGCAAATGAGTGATCAAAAAAGGCTACTTGTAGCGGCAGTTCTTATGGCTGCAGTGTTGTTTATCAGCTGGCAATTCATGGGAAAAACCGGATCGCGAACAGATTCGGTGAATTCGCAGACTACTGTTGCAGTTCAAATTCCTCCAGAGCAAGTAACTGCTCCAGAAGAGCAGGTGGTTATTAAAACTGATCCATTAGACACTCTGTCTATGAAAGTTTTTGAAGATACACTTGTAACGAATGTTACTGAAAAAGCTCTGGATGAGCCAGATGAAAGAGTAATAACAGTAATAATCAAGGGTAACAGCGAGGATTTGGTTCATGCTGAAATATCAACGAATGGCGGAGCGATCATAAGCTGGGAACTTCCTCAATTCGAAGATATGCCAGGTGCGGGAGAAGGAAGAAGCATAAACTTCAATGGAAATACTTGGCTTGATAGAGGTATAGCGTTTGACACAGATTCACGGGACACTCTGATAATTGATGAACAGCAGCAAACACTTATACTGTTTACAACTGATGGAAGAGAAGTAAAGTATACATTTTCGCCTGATCATTACGGTTTCATCGTTGAGACAGTCGGATTTGATGAAATGATAAGTATTCCTGCGGGAGTGCTACCGGTGAGTGAACAGAACGTAAATGCGTCAAGATACTTCAAAGCGCAGTGGAATGCGGAGAAGGTAAAAGACAGAAAAACAAATGATATCAACGAAGTAGAGCAGGTGGGAAATATCAGATGGATTGCCGCGAGATCTCATTATTTCGCGATTATTCTGATGCCTGAATCATTCGAGAGAGCATACGGATATATTTTCCCATCAGGATCGGAAGAATCCCCATCAATTGGAATTCAGGATACAAGAGTAAATGTTTTCGCTGGACCTCTTGACTATGGAAGATTACGGAGACTGGGACGAGATACAAGCAGACTTGTAGATTTCGGATGGCCATTCATCAGGGAAATTGGACGATTACTGTTCTGGTTCTGTACTTCCGTAATTTCTTTTGTAAGTAACTGGGGCATTAAGATAATAGTGCTTGCACTGGCGCTGAAACTGGTACTGTTACCGCTTACAGGTAAGAGTTTTAAATCAATGGCGAAACTCAAACAGGTTCAGCCTAAAATGAAAGCTCTCCAGGAGAAGTTCAAGAACGACCCGAAAGCGCTCCAGACAGCGATGCAGAAACTCTACAGGGAAGAGGGGGTTAACCCTCTGGGCGGATGTCTGCCTATGCTGATGCAGATGCCGGTCTTCTTTGCCCTCTACAGAGTGCTTGCGAATTCGGTTCAGCTTAGAGGAGCTCCGTTCATGATGTGGATTCAGGATCTATCGCATCCTGAAATACTCATCAAACTTCAACCAGCTATTCTGGGTCTTCATGGTCTGGGGCTGCTTGCAGTGCTGATGGGTCTTGCAATGTTCTTCCAGCAGAAAATGACCATGACAGATCAGAAGCAAAAAGGCATGATGTACATGATGCCTATATTCATGACATTCCTGTTCATGCGCTTTCCAGCGGGTTTGACTCTTTACTGGTTTACGAATAATCTGCTGACAATAGCACAGCAGGAAATGATAAGGCGAAAGCTGGAGAAGGAAGAAGCCTGTTAGGAACAGGCTTCTTCCAGACAACCGCGAAAGAGTAAGGCTGCTGGATCAATATGCATATTGAAAATACTCGGAATACAGCGCGTATTATTACTCCTCCAGGGATAATATGCGCACCAGCCACACCTGAAGGATATTCAGCGCTTGCAGTTATTAGAGTGAGCGGCAGCGGTTCCTTCGACCTTATAGAGAAAATTATGTCTCTACAGCCAGGAAGACTCTCTGGAATGAGAAGGAAACTGGGGATCATTTCTGAAAACGAAGAGGTTATAGATGAAGTAGTAGCTTTTTCATGGCCTGCGGAAAGAAGTTATACAGGGGAGGAAATGGTAGAGATAATCTGTCACGGGGTTCCGGAAATAGTCAGAAGGATTATGGATCTTCTCATAAGGCAGGGAGCTGAGAAAGCAGGAAAAGGGGAATTTACAAGAAGGGCTTTTATATCAGGGAAGCTCAATGCTCTGCAGATTATGGCACTTGCATCAGTCTGGAACGAAAGAAGTGAATCGGGAGATATTTCAGGAAGATTCGGGCTGGAATGTGAGGAATTCATTGTTCTTATTGAAAAAGCAAAAGAGCTGCTTGAAGGTGATATTGAATTCGGGGAGTCTCATCTTGACTCAGAGAGAACAGTAATTATAAAGGAGCTTTCGTCATTACTTAAAGCGTCAGAAATACTTGTACAGAGAGCAGGAA
>DAOWAG010000296.1 GCA_030634715.1 Candidatus Aegiribacteria sp.
GTCCAGCATGTGCCGCCCTGCTGGCTTTTTACTGAAGTTACGAAATTCTCGCCAAAGACATCTCGCAGATCGTAACTTGATGGTGGATCAGCGAATGAAAAAGAAACGAAGCAAAAAAGTAGAAATATTAGCATCAGCCGTTTCATAAATGAACCTCCAGAGATAAAGTTTCAATAAAGTATTAGGTCTATATGTAACATGAATTTGGGCAAAACAGTTCCACTAATAATGACTGCTTATGCTGAACAGGTCAAGATTGTTGCAGGTTGTAAATTATCACACGCGAATAGCATATGAAAAAAAGGTTTGTATATTTATGCAAAGCAAATTCGAATTCCGTGCCCAAAGACCTTATATAGAGCAGCAGATCAAGTGCTGTTTCTTTTGACTGACAATTAAACTATCCAATCTGGAAGGAGCATTACATGCTCGATAAACTTAGATCGATGATTAAAGGAGTCAAGGCGGATTTCGTTGATATCCGGTACGAGATCAAAAGAAAGACCCTCATAAGTTTCACCGGCAGGGAAATCAGACAGATCGGCTCCAACAACACTGATGGATATGTTGTGAGAGTGCTGAAGGATGATGGATTCTCAACTGCCACGGTAACAAAGGAAGAAGATGTCAGCCATGCGCTGGAACTCGCTGTCGAAGGGGCCGAGACAATAGTCGCGACAGGAGGCAGGATATCCGCGTTTGAACAGGTGCCCGTTGTTCGGGACAGAGTAACGCTTGACCTGAACGGAGATCCAAGAGAGATCCCAATCGATGAGAAACTTGCCCTGACCAGCAAGTACAACGATCTTATGCTTGGGCAGCCTTCTATTGAAACAACTAACCTTTCTTACAGTGAAATAGGCAGGGAAAAGTATTACGTCAACTCTGAAGGATCTGCTGTTTATGAAGAAATCCTTACAACAAACATAGCCGGTGAGGTTATTGCGAAGCGTGACAATCTGCTGCAGAACATAAGAATCTCGATTGGCGGAGCTGACGGATATAACCGTCTTCTTGGCAGAGAAGGGGAGTTTATAGAGCGAGCTCAGATCGCAGGGAAGCTGCTTGATGCAGAACCGGTTAAGGGAGGTACATACAATGTGATACTCAGCCCTCTTCTAACCGGTGTATTCACTCATGAGGCTTTTGGACATTTCAGTGAAGCGGATATCATAGAGGATAATCCCTCGCTCAGAAAGAAGATGACCCTCGGGGAAATACTTGGTTCAGAAAAAGTTACGATTGTTGCAGATTCAACGATCCCGAATCAGATCGGTTACTACAAATACGACGATGAAGGTGTCGAAGTAAAACCAGTCACCCTTATGGACAGGGGGGTACTGACTGGAAGACTTCATTCCCGTCGTACCGCAAAAGCTTACGGAGAACCCGTATCAGGTCATTCAGTGGCTGAAGATATGAGGTTTGAACCCATCATCAGAATGGGAACCATCTATATTGAACCCGGAGAGAAAAGCTTTGATAACCTGCTCGAGGAGCTCGATGAAGGACTCTATCTGATTGACGGTAAAGGTGGTCAGACAAGCGGGGAGAATTTCACATTTGGGGCGCAGTACGGTTTCATCGTAAATAACGGAAAACTCGGCCCTATGATTCGTGATATCAATATTATGGGAAATCTGTTCACCACTCTGCAAAATATTGCAGCTGTTGGGAATGACATGATCCTTTCGGAAAGAGGAGGTTGCGGAAAAGGGCAGCTTAATATCAAATCAGCTCTTGGAGGACCTCATGTCCTAATTCGCGATATGGTTGTAGGGGGTGTATGACATGAAAAAACTTCTTGAAGTAGCTTCAAAAGTGTCGGATCAGGCAGAAGTATACAGCATACGCACTGATTCCAGCGGTCTTGAGATGAGAAACGGTACTCCGACGGATCTATCCGCATCAATTCAGTCCGGATATGCAATCAGGCTGCTGAAGGATGGGAGAATAGGAACAGCTTACACGAAGAATCTTCTTGACAGAGAAGAACTTGTTGAAAATGCTCTTAATTCTCTCAAGGGAAACGTGAAAGCTGGATTCTCTTTTCCCGGTCCCACGGATATACCCAGTCTTCCGAATCCTGATGATTCGATTGCTTTAATGGGATACCATGACCTTCACGCAATCTCGGATAGAGTACTTGATCACCTTAAAGGAAAGATCGAGGGACAGATTGATGTCCATAGCGGTCGAGGTATCTCTGATCTCGCGATTGTCAATACAAGCGGACTCGATGTCTCAAGCAAAACTTCCTTTATGTACACGTTCGCTTCTCTGCTCTTTCCGAACACAGAGACTTCGGTTCATAAGATATTCCTGAGCAGAAAAACAGCTGATTTCCCGACAGCGGAGCTTGATGAACTGGTGAATATGTACCTGGCAGGCTTGCCTGAAGTTGAGATACCTACCGGTAAGATGAAGGCAGTGTTCATGCCTGGCGTGACGTACACACTTATCTGGAGACTATCAGCTGCA
>DAOWAG010000181.1 GCA_030634715.1 Candidatus Aegiribacteria sp.
AGTTCCATGTCGAGTTCTTTCAGAATCGCGGCATGATTAAGAAGTCCGGTTAGACCGTCAGTTCTTACAAGGTATTTCAGCTGTCGATTTAACTCAACTAATTCCATCTCGAGCTGAGCGGTTCTTATTCCAACTCCTATCCTGGCTCTCAGTTCAATTGAATCAGTCATCTTGGTGATGTAATCATTCGCTCCAGCCTTCAGAGCCTCACTGATACTGGTGGAACCTTCGCGGGCACTGTTCATTATGATGTAACAGACATTTTCGTTTTCCATGGCGCGTATGGCGCGGCAGACTTCAATTCCATCCATTCCAGCCATCATCCAATCAAGCAGAACAACAGGATATGAATACTGCTTGATCTGTTCAAGAGCCGTGGCGCCATCACTGGCAGTGCCAGGCTCATGCCCCATATCCGAGACAAGTTTGGATATAATTCCTCTGATGACTGGATCATCATCTACAATAAGAATCTTCATTCAGATTTCCATTCCTCTGTAGCTTGCTGTACAATATTCACCGAAGATGCCACTAAAACAAGAGCATATGAGATTAAGATACCGGTATTAGATAAGATTAACAGCTGGATTCAAGATCAGGGCTTCTGATTGAAGAATTCCGCAAGCTGATTGTAAAGCTCAGGAGCCTTCTTTTTCATTTCAATCGGTTTCTCAAAGAAAGCTTCAACTGAGCAGGCGAAGAATTCGGCGGGATTAGTGCCAGCGTACTGGCGAAGCATTGATTTTCCGGCATGAACTTTTTCAAATTCAGCTTGCATGACCTCCACCCAGGGGCGATAAGCTCCAAGTGATATTTCGCTGGGGACTCCATCAGGGTGATAACCGTCCAGAATATGAGCGAATTCATGATATCCTACATTGTATCCGTCATTATCATGCTGAAATCCGCGGAGAAGATGCGGAAGTGAGAGTATTACGTTACCTGCTGAATGTACAAGACCGGCAGCGGCGGTATCTGTCCCTTTTATATCAGTGGAATATGAGCCGTCCGTTCTGAAGCCTCCGGGATAGATAAGGATGTCACCAAAATCACGGTACTCCCATTCAGGTCTTTTAAAAATAAGACGTATGGCAGTTGCCGCAACAAGCAGTTCAATCTTTCTTGTAATTTCTACATCGTCTACACCCGTAATGGTATGCTCTGATAGAAATATCGCTATATCCGCTTCATAAGCGTGTTTATCCTCATTTGAAAGAGATGAGTAGAACGATACCCATTCAGCCAGTATCTTCCTGTCTTCATCTGTAAGCGGATTCTTTGAGATATTTCTTCTCTTCAGATATTTGGGGTAGTAAAAGGCAAAATAGTATAACCCACCGGCGGCAAACACGAATGGGATGACTATCAAAGCCTTACCTGTAACGATGAATGGAAGACTGAACAATGAGCAGGCCAGAGCGGTAAGAAACAGCCTGAATTCAATCTGTCTGCGAGGGAATATCTGCATTGAGCCTACATCTCGTTTATGAAATGCCGCTCCACATGGATTCTCTTAAGCTCTCTGGCAAAGATCTTCCTGTCGACCTCTTCACTCTTAAGTTCCTCTTCAGCATCCTCAAGCTTATGCTTCTCGAGACGGAAAGCTCTCCAGGCCTTACTGTAAACGTCATGCAGCAGCGCAAGCTCCTCTGGCTCCAATTTTTTTCCTTCAGCCTCTTCGGAAGCTTCTCTGGCTTTCTTGTAAGCAGCTCTTGCGTCTGATGCCAGCTTTATCTCCTCTTTAACTTCCTCCCTGAACTCCTTTATTTCATCTTCACTGAAACTCATCTCTTCCTTGATAGCCTCTTCAAGTTCATCAAGCAGAGGGGATAGAAATGATCGCAAATCATCTATGAAATCCTGATAGCGCTGAATTGTCCTGGTAAGCTTCTTTTCCTTGCGCTTGTTCTGAATGACATTGAGCTTTTCCTGCCAGGCATGCATCTGGCGGAAACTATCAACAAAATCTCTACGAAGTGAGTTCTTGTAGTGAATTTCGGTCTTCAGTCTTTTTTCGATTGTAGTGTGATCATGCATCTTATTTCTCCCTCTATAATAGTACTTTCAGATTAATCTGGTGCTGATTATTCGAATTGAAACAGTCTCGATAAATGGCGCATAAATTGCTTTTTGTCAAGGTTATCTCGTAGCGGCTCAGGATTTGCTTTCTGAATCCCGCTGTTGCTCTGCGTCCTTCTCAAGCGCGGCATAACTGAACCGTATTCCCTCGGAAGGAATAAGTCCCAGCTTTTCAACCGCGTTCATCACACCATCCTCCGATTGAGCTTCTACTTCAACAAAACGACCAAACCAGAGTTCATCCAGACATATCTGAGCTTCACCAAGTCTGCACTCTCTTCTTATTTTGTCATATCTGTACACTACGCCATATCCCAGAAGACTCAGAAGCTCCAGAGCATCCTCCACGGAACAATCGAGTATAGCTTCCTTTTCCAGTCTTACTTTCAGAGCGGTGGCTGGAAGCGGTTTCTTGACAGTCAGGAGAGCTCCTTTTTCTGTGTTTCGCAAACGGAGAAGCACATCCTTTTCCCTGAGAGGTCCTCCCATAAGATCCAGTATCAGGTTTTTTTCTTCAACCGGATCTCCGATAGGAATACTCAGTTCATCCAGTCGTTTCTCGATATCCGAGAAATCCTCTACTTTGAACTTGAGTTCCATCTCAAGCAATGTTTCATCTCCTCTCGATTTATGATATTTGACCATGGCACTATGATAACGTAAATTCCAGGCTTGCGGAGGGCTAGTCTAATTGGTAAGGCAGCGGATTTGAAATCCGCCGGGTTTAATCCCTTCGGGGTTCGAGTCCCCGGTCCTCCGCCATGTATTAAGAAGGGCGGAGGAAATATCCTCCGCCCTCTTCTCTAATTAAAACTGTGCGGTTCGCGGTCCTAGAAACCCATAACTTCGAGTTTCCATTTGCCGTCATCAAGTACGCATTCAACTTCGTCTTCCTGAGCTTCGCCCATGAATATTATTGAAGTGTATACAATAGCGCTTTCGCCATCCTCAGAAATTTCGCTGCCGGTAACTTCGAATTCCACCAGTTCCATCATTGGACCGATTTCATCGAACATTGGACGTTCTTCCTCTGGAATTCCACCCACAATGAATTCCGCAGCTTTATCGATGTCGCCACCTTTTAGTGCTTCATAAAAGCCTTTTACGGCATCCTCAGGATTACCAGCGCCTCCACCGCCACAAGCCATAATGACAAGTCCGGCAATACTAAGAACTGCAAGAAGTTTACGCATTTTAACCTCCGGTTGGGATTTTCAGAATTTGCAGACTTCAGGAATGAAATCCTGCAACCCCTGATGAATAAATTTAGGACTGAAGTATACTACATAGGAAATCTCTGCAAAGTCAACAGTTTAGAAGATCCGCGCCAGAATCGAAGATCCGGTTACTTTCCAGGAAGATTCTTCCCAGACCACCTGAAGATTCAGAGAATATCCTGAAGACCATTTGAAGATAACAGTGGCATTGCGGCCATTCAGGGACGCTTCTTCCGATACAATATTGCCAAGTGGAGGAAGGTTGATATTCTCGAGAACTGTAGAAATGAAATCTGAAGAACTCATCCACTGCAGGTCATATGCAGAGATCGGCAAACCTGTGCTCAGGAGAAACTCATCAATCAGCTCGGGATTGGTTTCCGCCAATTCCTTAATCTGCTCAATCCTGGATTCAATCTGCGCGCAGAGGCTCTCTGACATC
>DAOWAG010000341.1 GCA_030634715.1 Candidatus Aegiribacteria sp.
ATTTCATGTGGTACTTCCCACGGGAACCATAGAGGTAAATGACTCTCATTGGGGCAATACAGTCCGACGACCGGTACCCCCTGAGATGCCGCCACATGCACAATACCGGTATCAGGAGTGATGAAAATCCTGAAACCCTTCAGCAGAGCAGCTGCGTGGAGAATAGTCGAACAAACCGGAGCAACCAGTGTTCCAGGTGAGGATGAAGCGATCTGTAAAGCTTTTGTATGCTCATCCGGAGTTGAAATCAGAATAGGAACGTGACCGGCAGCGTTCAGTCGAGAACAGAGTTCCCTGATTGAAGACTCTCCCCACAGATGCCGTGGATCCCGGGTCGAGATGTTTATGCCAATGGATTTTCCTCGTAGTTTCAGACCTGCTTCCCGCCAGAATGCATTCGCGAAGCCGATCTCTTCAGATGAAAGTCTGATTTCCCTGTCAAGCTCTGATGGTGCAATCCGCTTACCGAGTCCCTCAAGAAGTATTCTCGTCATATCGGCATAGTGATGTCTTCCAGGCGGCATTGAAACTCTCACTGAGAAGGGAAGCCTGTTGTCCCTGTTGGATGCAGAAAGTCTCCATTCTGCGCCGGAGATAATTCCATATATGAAAGATGTTGTGGAATCGTAATGCATTCTTGTATCAACAACAGCATCAGGTCTGAATTTTCTGGCCTCGATAATGCTCTTGAGATAGATTGAAGGATCACTGTCGTACAGTATGGTATGAAAACCATCTTCATATTTCAGAAGTGGAATGTTACGCCTTGAAACGACAATTCCTACTTCGGCTTCCGGGAAAAGATCACGAATTTTCCGGAAAAACGGAAGGCAGACAACCATATCTCCGATAGCGTCCCAACGCATTATCAGAATTCGTTTCAGTTTTACGTTCTCTGGAATTCGCTGGTACACCCTGTCAGATCCAAAATGCGACAACACCGCTCTGGAAAGAACTCTTCTTCCTGCGGCTTCCAATCGCTTCAGCATTCCATATGCCTTTCTGCCGGTATTGGCGAATAGAGCATTCAAATTATCAATCCGATTAACTGTTACAATTGCTATGATCAGTGTTCATTATAATACAAGCATCTGTGAGATATAACTACTGTGCCAGAATGTCTCTCAGAGTTCTGGCACTCGAAATAAAGGACTGTGTAGTAATCTTATCTAATTACTATATAAGCATGTATGATTTCCCAGTAATAATGGAAAGTAACATGCTTGTGAAAAAGGTAACAATCAAACTGTAAGGAGACAAACATGCCCGTAAAACATATCAAAGGAAATGAAATAGAAACTGCAGCCGCGGAGACGGATAAGATCTCTCTGATCGATTTCAGCGCTTCCTGGTGCGGACCCTGTAAAATGCTTGAGCCGGTTCTGGAACAGGTATCAGATGAACTTGAGAATACAGTCGGATTCTATCATGTCGATGTGGACGAGAGTCCAGC
This sequence comes from Candidatus Aegiribacteria sp., assembly GCA_030634715.1. Next base: position 1,454 of record DAOWAG010000341.1, read on the forward strand.
TGAATCCTCTAAATTCGGTATAAGGGGAGTTCCGACAATGATAGTCTTCCACGATGGCCAGGAGATCGACAGGATGGTGGGCTTCCGCGACAGGAATGCCCTTCAGACTCATCTTATCGATCTTTCGGACTCAACACTGAAATATTAGATCAGAAAATTATGATCGATTTCAAGTCCGGAATGGTGGGATCCAGCCCTACACAAGACAGGGAACTGGATCTCGTCATTGCCGGCGGTGGTCCGGCGGCTTTAGCCGCCGCGCTTTACGCAGCAAGGTATGACATCGAGCATGTGGTTCTTGAGAGTTATCAGCCAGGAGGACAGGCTGCCCTGACTGCTCATATTGAGAACTACCCCGGTATCGAGAATATCACAGGTTCTGAGCTTACCTCCGTGATGAAGCGACATGCTGAAAGCTGGGGTGCAATTTTTGAGATGACTTCTGTTCTGTCTGCTCTCCCGTTGGATGACATTATTGAAATAAAAGCCGATTCGTCAACGTACAGAACCAGAGCACTGATCATCGCAACGGGCGCTGCTCCCTCCAAACTTGGTATTCCAGGTGAAGACAAGTTCTATGGAAGAGGAGTCAGCTACTGCGCGACATGCGACGCTCCATTCTTCAGGGGGAAACACGTACTTGTAGTAGGCGGCGGAGATAGCGCGGTCAAAGA
>DAOWAG010000198.1 GCA_030634715.1 Candidatus Aegiribacteria sp.
ACTTGCTTCACTTCTGCTGGGAGCCTTTTTCGGATGGATACTTCATCTCCTGACCAGGAAAAAAAGGCGCATTAATGAAGTAATGATAATATCTCTCGGCCTGATCCTTCTTCTTTCAGCAGTCTCAAATACTCTGCATCTGAGCGCTCTTCTGGCTAGCATGACTGCAGGAGCAGTAATGGCTAACCTCTCACGAAAAACACACAGGATTCTTAACTCTCTCGATTCGATAGCACCTCCGCTTTACGCTGCTTTTTTTGCAATTGCCGGGACAGAACTAAATATCTCTGTTCTTACATCCGGACCAATTCTTCTTCTTGGAGGTGTTTACGTACTTGCCAGAGCAGCAGGGAAGATAGGTGGTACTCATCTTGGAGCAACTGCAGCACGTTCAGATCCTCTGATAAGAAAATATCTTGGTACTGGAATGCTTCCCCAGGCCGGGGTAGCTATAGGTCTTGTTCTGTTTCTGGACACGATGCCATACTTCATTCAAAATCCCGAAATAACGTCAATGATGATAAATATTGTCCTGTTTTCAGTACTTATCAATGAACTTGCCGGACCACCGCTCTCAAGATATGCGGTCGTCCATGGCGCTACACTGGAGTAATAATGGATATTTCCAAATACCTTTCACCGGAATCCTGCACAATCGAGCTTGCGGGAAAAACAAAGGAAGAAATTATCAGAAACCTTGCCGGGCTTATCGAAAAATCCCCTAACGCTGCTGATGTCGATCTTGAAAGCATCGAACACGGTCTTCTGGAAAGAGAAAAAATGGGATCCACAGGATTCGGCAAGGGAATTGCGATTCCCCACTGCAAAGTGGAGGGCATGAAGGATTTCGCACTTGCCCTGGGTATTTCAACCAGGGGTGTGCCCTTCGATGCCATGGACAACAGAAGTGTACACATATTCTGTGCTATAGTAGGTCCGCCTGAAGAGCCGGATATGCATCTGAGACTCCTTGCGGCAGCCAGCAGAGTACTTGGCGCAGGTAAATCAAGATACGAGATGCTGAGCAGTTCAACCCCGTATGCCCTGAGGGAGGCTTTCCTTTATAATGCCGCTCCGGCAACTGCCATTGATTCAAGCAAAGACAAAACCTTCAACCGGCTTATGCTTGTAATTGTTCAGGAGGAGGAAGTCTACAATGATATAATCGAGCTCTTTCTGGAAATGGGTCTTCCAGGGGCCATAACCCATGAGGGAAGCCTTATGGGGCAGATACTTTCTGGAGTGCCTGTTTTTGCGAGTTTTCTTGATGTACTCGGCAGTTCACAGCCTGAACCCAGAACCATCCTCGCACTCGTTCCAGCAGATACCCTTGACGAAATAATATCTTCAATTGAGGAGATCACCGGAGATTTGGATAATCACCGCGGAGCCTGCATTATAGTACTGTCACCTGACATAGTAAGAGGATCTCTGGAAACTATATAAATTCAATTAATGAACTGACAGGGAGTGGAATTTTGGCCAACTTATCGCAAAAAATGGATGATCTTTTCGCAAGAATACGGGAGAACAATCTATGGAGACAGAGGAAATGCGTTAATCTCATTCCCTCTGAGAATACAGCAAGTCCTCTTGTTAAAATTTGCGAATTGTGCGATCCTGCCGGCAGATACGCTGAGCATAAAAGGATGAAGGGTAAGGATGTCTATTTCTATCACGGAACCGATTTCATCAGAAGAATAGAGGAAGAGGCCGGAGAAGCGATAAAGGAGTATTTCCAGTGTTCGGAAGCTGAATTGCGAACCATAAGCGGACAGATGGCAAACGCGGTGATATTTGAAGGAGTGACCAAATTCGTAAACAGGTCAACTCCCGATGGTACATTCAGAAAGCTCCGTGCCGTCATGAACAACGATCTGGGTAAGGGAGGTCATCTATCCAGCCAGCCATTCGGAGCGCTTTTCAATTTCGTCGATATCGATCCTGATACAGGTAAGGAAAATTGCGTCAACTTCCCTGTACTTGAAAGTAATCCGTACAGAATAGATGTGCCGAAGATGCTGGAAACTGTGCGCCGGGTTCGTCCGGAGCTGGTTATTTTCGGAAAAAGCATGTTCCTTTATCCTGAGCCAGTCAAGGAACTGGCTAACGAGGTTGCTGACTGGGAAGACAGACCGGTTATCATGTACGACATGGCTCATGTACTCGGAATCTATGGAGCATTCCAGACTCCACTGGCTAATGGTGCGGATGTTGTTACCGGATCCACTCACAAGACATTCTTCGGGCCGCAGCGGGGTGTTATCGTCAGCAATATGGCAAAGAAGACTCCTCTGAGAAAACTCTGGCTTGATATAACGAGCAGAGCATTCCCTGGCAGTACAAGCAACCATCATCTCGCTACCCTTCTGGGTCTTCTTGTTGCTACAATTGAGATGAATGAATTCAAGGACGAGTACCAGGACAAGGTTCTATCCAACGCGAGAGCCTTCGCAAAACATCTTGCTGATAACGGGCTTTCAGTGGAAGGTGATCCGTCGGACGGGTATACTCATACTCACCAGGTGGTAATCCGCGTAGCTGAACATGGAGAAGGCTCCCAGATCGCCGACCGTCTTCAGGAGAACAATATCATAGTTAATTACCAGGCCCTGCCCGATGACGAAACTTTCCTTCACTCAAGCGGTATCCGGACAGGTGTATCCGAAATGACCAGATACGGAATGAATGAAGATGATTTTGGATCTCTTGCTGAACTCATGGCAAAAGTAATCATAAATAACGAAGATGTTGCCGGTGAGGTAGCCGATTTTAGAAAGAATTACACATTAATGCGGTACACACTACCGCTTGAGGAAAGCATCAGACTTGCTTCCGGTGCACTTGAATCAGCATTCCCCACTGGTGATTACGCAAAATTCTTTGCCGAAAACCTCAGGAATTTCTAAAGGAGCCGACCCCATTAGTACATGTTGTCTTTTATGTCCTCAACACTGAAATCAGGATTTTCTTCCCAGGAGACCATTTTCCAGTGTTCCAGTATCGGGAAGAAGGGTGGCCGGACTCCTGTAAGCCCTTCATCGTATGCAATATATAGATCATATCCCATAGTCGAGGTTCCAAGGTTTCCAACCTTTGCCTCAAGCACACCTCCCAGCACGCTGAAATACACTCTGTCCCGTGGATAGAACATGTTTTCCGCACGGAGCTCTCCGGAAGGAGCGGCCAGAAACGCCTTTACACTTAAGCTGTGATTCGTACTGATGTCCCATGGATTAGGCCAGTCTGAAGTTCCATTCAGTGATGGATCCGTGGCAATGATAATATCCCTGAGCGAAACTATCCCGAGCGGTCCCCCGGTCGTGGATGTCCTTGCGTCGATAATACCCGATATATAGACGGGGCCGGTCGATATCACAGTAAGAGGTACGGTCAGTACACTCTTCGACTTCATGTAAACCGGGATACCACC
>DAOWAG010000302.1 GCA_030634715.1 Candidatus Aegiribacteria sp.
AGTGTCCATCTACACATACAGCTCAGACATGTCCAGGTATTTCCTGCCTTCGCTCCACGCCTCGTCCTGTTCCAGCAGCAGGGCTCGATCAGCCTCAGTTCCGATCCCTTTGGGAAAGATCCGTATCACTCATTAACGACTGCTCAACAGGGCGTGACACAGATATGCAATCTAGAAGCGGAATCCTTTGCCGATAAGCTTGCCTCTCTCCGCTAATCAGATTAGATGCCTTTCCACAATTGCTTCAATGGATTCACCGATACGGGTCAACAGAAGATTCATCGCTAATTCGGACTGAACATTTATTCCGCAGCTTTGGCTGCAATGAATAGGCTGGAAAAATGGATCACGACCTCAGAGCTGGCCTGACCCAGGAGATATTAAGCTCTTGCACCTTGCACAGCTCGCAGCTGAGTGATACGTTAACTGCATGAATAAGAAAATGGAACAGAGCGATACGCCCATCATATTCCTGACCATGTTCTGGGGTGGAGGCGGACCTTACACTATTCCTGAGATCATTAATGTTTATGACTGGATCAAGAGGAGGAGATGAAGTGTATAAAGGAGCCATTGTTGTCGGATGTGTTTTGCTTCTGATTGCGGCATGCGGCGGGGAACAGGCGGAAGCTATCCCTGAAGCAAAATTGGAGGTCATACAGCTAAGCGTTACTGATACAATCGGGATCGAGCTGGGGGATTCCTGCTATGTGTTCGGTTATGTGGCTGATGCCGCTAGAACAGACAGCATCATCTACGCTCTTGATATGTCCAGGGCACAACTCAGGAAATACACTCCACAGGGTGAGTATTCAGGTTATATCGGTGGAAGAGGCGACGGACCTGGAGAGCTGGTTATGCCGCAGTGGATGGAGTTTTTTTCCGATGGTTCAATGATTATTCAGGATATCACCGATCTTGGGTTTTACAGCAGCCAGGGAGAAGCTCCGAGCCATATCTTTACTGGTTCATGCAACTTGCCACAACTGCATACTGCTACCGGGCCGGAAACATTCGCGGTGCGCTGGCATGAATTCATTTATGAACCATCACTTATCAATAGGAAGTTCATAGCAACTTACGACCTGGAGGGAGTGTTCCTGGCGGAATTCATGACAGATTCAATTAAATTACCTGTAGAGCCCGAGGATAATACCGATGCTCTGAACAGGATGATATTCTCGCATTATTTTGCCGGCGCTCTTGATGGGAACCTGTATCTTGTTAAGCGACACATTCCCGAATATAGAATTGTCTGCTTTGCACCTGATGGTATTGCTTTTGATACACTCTCACTTGATCTTCCCGTTATTGAAAAATCTGAAGAGGAAATCACCCTGGAGAAACAACATACAGAAGAGTACCTTACCGGAATGGGAACTTCAAATGTTGTACAGTATATCTACGAACCGGATACTTTCAGGGCGCCAATAGATGGCATCTGGCTTGGCTGGGAGGAAAATCTGTGGGTGCTGCGGGGCACAGAGGACAAACCTGTCTTCGATGTCTGGAGCATTCCCGATGGAGAACTGCTTTACCGGGCTGAGCTGGACCTGGAGATCCCTCCTGCTGAGTTCCTTACTTTCTACATCAATCCCTGGTGCAGGGATTTTATCGCTGTACACGAGGATGAGGGAATGGTTCAGAGAATACTGCTTATCGACGCAGAATATCCTTAGAACTGATCATGCCGGCTGAGAACTGAGTGAAACCGTCACGCTATGAAGCAGAGTGTTCTTTCTGAATCGAATTGACAGATTGTTCAACTATTTAACTATCGAGTAATTTACTCCAGCATTTGATTAACTTGCTGATTGCGTCAGGTGGATATTCACTGTATGATTAATTTGCTACTGCAAAGACAGTAAAATGCCGTGGTTGATAGAACACTTTTTTGGCATGAGGAAGAAAGCTGAGATGAAACAGACACTATCAGGATCTTTAGTGCTAAGTAGAATTGCAGACTTCCTTGATAAAGCACCTGTACTGATACTGCTCCCTCTTTTATTGCTCACCTTCTCCGCTTTTGCGGATACTACGGGAATCGTGGGCGGAATCGTCTCGGATATGGACGGTGAACCGCTTGTCGGAGCTACTGTAATGATAGATGAAACATCCCTGGGCGCCATGACGGATACCAATGGAGAATACGTCATTGCAGGGGTTTCTCCCGGCAGTTACTCTGTAACCGCAAGTATGGTGGGCAGGACAACCTCCAGGATGGATGGTGTCCGGGTGGTTGCCGATCAGCTGAGCAGGATTGATTTCAAGCTGTCTGAAGATCCCACGGGTTTAACTGTTATCCATGTTATGGAATCAAGAACCCAGATTCTTCAGGATGTTCCCGCCACCCTGCACCTGATGGACTTAACTGAGATAAGAACGCAGACCTCAAGAAATATTGTCGACCTTGTCTCCTCCCAGCCCGGTGTAGTAAC
>DAOWAG010000358.1 GCA_030634715.1 Candidatus Aegiribacteria sp.
GACCTGTATCTCTTTCGCGGACAACGTTCGCCTCTTCAATAGCTCCAAATTCCTCAAAAGCCTTCCTGAGGCCTTCGTCGTCTGTTGCCCAGGCTAATCCACCTACAAAAAGTTTCTTATTCTCGCTCATCTGAACTCCTGTTCCCGGGACATCTGTCCCTGTGTACCATGCGGCGTTAATGCCGCTGTTGCCCCTCTAGCAGGGGCATGCTTTACCGGGATACGGCCCGGAACCGTGCTGCAATATCGCAGCAGATAGTAAATATGATTTTATTCCTGTTTTTCACCCGCGCAATGATGATTGTTGAATGTAACACATTGATATAAATCAGAAATGACGTAAACCTCTTCGCAGCAGAGTAAATGAACAAAAGGAACTTGCTTTCATAATGCTTAAAGTATTATACAGTATTGATTTTATATGACAACCCCTCAGAAACGACGGTTCTAAAATTCAAATATTATCCAAATCGCATACTTCGCTGTGTGAATAATATGCTCTTATTGGTGCTGGCCATACTGGATTATTTATGAATTTACATTACAGGATTCCGGTCATATTTCCTATTGACCGCTGAGAATTAAATGCGATGTTATTTCTAATAAGAGATGAAAGGAAAGTGTAAAATGATTGAAGAAATAACCGTAGAAGCCTTGAATACGGATCATTTCATTAACGAAAAGGTCGAAGAGATAAGTGAAGCTGTTGGCGACGGAGTGGCGATAAATGCTCTGTCAGGTGGTATAGATTCATCGGTTGTGACTATGCTGGGCCATCGCGCACTTGGAGACCGTCTAAGAACCGTATTCGTGGAAAATGGCCTTATGCGCAGAGGAGAGGCTGAGAGAGTTGAGCATCTCTTCGCGGAACTTGGTGTGAAAGTAGATGTGATTGATACTCGTTCGGAGTTCTTTGAAGCTTTGAGCGGAATCAAAGATCCCGAGGAGAAACGTGAGGCTATCACGCAGAGTTTCTACAAGAACGTCTTCGGAAGAATTGTAGAAGAAAGCGGTGCTAAACACCTTCTCCAGGGAACTATCCTGACGGATATTGATGAGACTGTTGCTGCTATAAAGAGACAGCACAATGTCTTCGCGCAGCTGGGCATCGACCCGCAGAAGACCTTCGGGTATCAGATCATTGAACCGCTTATCCAGCTTCGAAAGGATGGAGTTCGAAAAGTTGGAAAAGCACTTGGCCTTCCTGTTGAGTTGTTCAATCGAATTCCTTTTCCCGGACCCGCGTTGGCGGCAAGAGTGATAGGGGAGGTTACTCCAGAGAGAATCGAGACTGTTCGGAAGGCAACTGTTATAGTTGAGCGATTGCTTAAGGATACGGGAGCTTTCCAGTACATGGCGATTCTTCATGAAGATAGGGTTACAGGCATGCGCGACGGCAGACGCGACTTCGGACTGCAGATCGAAGTGCGATGCTGGGAGAGTGTAGATGCGCGAGTGGCAACTCCGACAAGACTTTCATTTGACATTCTGGAAAGTATTGCAGCTGAGATAACTGGAAACGTGCCTGGTGTTGTCAGCGTTACTTACAACATTGCGCCAAAACCGCCTTCAACTATCGAAGCTGTCTAAGATATTCCATTATGCTGCCGCTGCTATAAAAGGATCGCAGACTATTATTTCTGTTCATTCTTAATGATGGAGGAGAAGGTTGCTTAATCTTGTTCCCCGTCTGATATCATTGAACTATTCCGATGGTAACCTTTCAGGAGCAATTTTCGGAAGTGTACTGATATTCGATGTGTCAGGTTTTGCATCCATGGCTGAAATCCTCTCAAAACAGGGAAACATCGGAGCAGAGATTCTCTCGAATACTCTTAACAGCATCTATACAAGAGGAATTCTCTCAATGATCAGGGGAAGCGGAGGTTTTATATCCGGATTCAGCGGAGACTCATTTGCTGTAATCCTTCCGGGAATCCCGATTGAAACAGCAGAAACTTTTGGAAAAGAGATGCTGAATAGACTGGCGCTTGCATTGGC
>DAOWAG010000403.1 GCA_030634715.1 Candidatus Aegiribacteria sp.
ATCTTTAATTTATATGATAATGCTCAGATCTTATCACTTCATCTCGATAAACAAATTTATAAATATGCTGATAAAACCGGCAGTAACTGGATCTATGGTGATAATTCTGATTCCCGGAATAGTAATGTCACTCTGGTGGATCCTCGGAGACGGTGTAGACGACGCTGGAAAAAGGATTGCCGGAAGCACCGGAATTATGGTAGTAATAGCGCTCGGATTTGGACTTCTGGCAAGATTAAGGCTTGATTTCGATTCACCCTGGATTTTCTTCATACCGCTTATTCTATGTTGGATTGCAGACTCGATGGCCTATTTTGTTGGAAGCGCCTTCGGGAAACACAAACTTGCGCCCTCTATCAGTCCGGCAAAATCCTGGGAGGGTTTCATTGCCGGTCTAACAGGAGCTGTTGCAGGAGCGGTGTTGGTCGGTACAACTGGAGCTGGATTACCGCTATATCTGATGATCGCGGTGGGAATAGCAGGTGGAATTGCTGCTGTTACAGGGGATTTGTTTGAATCCGCTCTTAAAAGAGACGCAGGCATAAAGGACTCCGGTTCAATTCTTCCAGGGCACGGAGGTGTACTTGACCGGTTTGACAGCATTCTTGCTGTAGTTCCTGTGGTCTGGCTTATACTTATCCTCTATGGATCTGCTGGAAGTTCCTCATGAGTATCAGGAAAGTTGCGGTTCTTGGCAGTACCGGTTCCATCGGTAAACAGGCACTTGAAATAATCGATGCCAGACCGGATCTTGAACTTCATTCAATTCTCTGCTTAAGAAATATAGACCTTCTTCGACAGCAGAAAAAGAGATTCCTTCCTTCCATAAGCGCGATTGTATCACCTGCTGAGGATGTCCCGTCTGGAATCATCAGAGGCACGGGAGTTCTTGATGAGGCTGTTGAAGGCTCGGACATCGTTCTCAACGCAATAGTTGGAAGCGCCGGACTCAGAGCCAGCATTCTCTGTCAGGAACTGGATATACCGCTTGCGCTTGCGAACAAGGAGAGCCTGGTAATAGGCGGTGAACTGCTGAAAGATCATCTGAAAGCGGGGAAAGTGATACCTGTGGACAGTGAGCACAGCACAATCGAAAGATGCCTTCAATCAGAAACAAGACCTGTCAGAGGAATTACATTAACCGCGAGTGGCGGTTCTGTACTCCTGATGCCTGTTGATGAAATCAGAACTGCGGGACCTGAGAGGATTCTCAAACATCCAACGTGGGAAATGGGTGCGAGGATCACAGTAGATTCCGCAACTATGGTTAACAAGGCATACGAGGTTATCGAAGCTGGCTGGTTGTTCGGAAATATTCCTGTTGAGGTTGTGATTCATCCACAGAGTATTGTGCATTCATTCATCAGACTTGAGGATGGCTCATGGAAAGCGCTGCTCGGTCAGCCTGACATGAGAATACCGATTCAATTCGCAATGCAGTGGCCGGACAGGGATCTTGATCTACTTGCAGGTGACAAGCCAGTTAACTGGGGAGCACTTACGTTCAGTGAGATGGATGAGGAGAAGTATCCTGCATTCAGTATTGTTGTTCAGGCTGGAATCAATGGAGAGACTTTACCGGCAGTGGCAAACGCGGCAGATGAAGTTGCTGTTCAAGCGTTTCTCGATGGCAGAATACTCTTTGGCAATATTGCGGAAATCATAGATGAAGTACTGACTC
>DAOWAG010000088.1 GCA_030634715.1 Candidatus Aegiribacteria sp.
AGAATAAGTGATTTAGATGACTAATAAAGTTGCTTTGATGTCATGATTACTCAACCAGCACAGACTTTTCCCTGGTGGATGCCTGAAAACAGACCGGCTAGCGCTATCGGCATCCCGGCTGTGAATACCTGCCATGCAACAGGCATACTTGTTACCAGCGGCATTTTCCCGAGCAGAAGGAACGCGATTACAAAGCCGTATATACCTTGTGTTCCCGGCAGAGCTGAAAGAAGCAGCAGTTTCCCGAACTTGCCCGGATCTACGCTCATTACTCCTGTACTGGCTTGAGCCGCAATACCTACTCCCACAGCAGATCCGATCCCGGCGAGTGCGCAGGCTAGAGCAATTCCCATATATGCAACTAGTTGTTCCACTCAATATCTCCTTTCTCTTTAAACGGAAAGAGTTTTATCATCTATTCTCTTTCAATATGCACAAATTTAGGTTCATACCGGAGCGGTTTGAACGGTACTCCTGTACCATCGTAGAATTTCCCGAAGAACTCGACAAATTGCAGCCTTGCGGTATGGATAAAACCACTTAGAGCTGCCATTGCCATATTAAAGATATGCCCACCGATAACAACAATTATCGCCAGAATTACTCCGACCACCGGTATTCCAAGCTCATTGATCAGCATGCCAGCAATCTGATTTATCACCTGAGCGATAATCGCGCTCGAAAGGGCAAGCGCGAACAGCCTTGAATAGGATAGTACATCTCCAAGAAGATTTACTATGCCGTACAGGGCATAGGCTCCTGTCCCTATCTTTCCGAACCCCTTTGCTTCTCGTCCTCCCATTATGAATATGAGCAAAGCACCCGCGGCAAGCATCATTGTAAAGACTTTATCGAGCGGTCCGTTAATATCATAGAGAGTGCCGTTGAGCAGGTAATGATTGAACAGCCATGGGAACAGACCCGCAGTGGCAAGCAGCCATCCTGATTGATCTACAACAGCTGCGAATTTTTCTCCCGCTCGCCAGCGTTTCCTGAGATTGATAACTATTCCAGCCGTGAGCTGCACCAGCCCCAGAGCAAGGGTTAAATAGAGAAATTGCTTCGATACTCCAAAACCTTCCTGCCCTGGCTCTCCTACCTGATATCCGGGTATGAGCTTATTAAGCATCAGGGCTGGAGCCTGAAGGAAACCTGGAAGATTGTCAAAAGGAATTCCGAACCAGCCTCCGAGGAAGATTCCAACCAGAATACTCGCTAACCCTCCCTGGAATAGAAGTTGGAATAATCTTGGATTTCCGTGCCTTCTGCGTACAAGATACCAGCCTAATGCAGAGCCAAGAGCAAGAGCTATTCCGTATCCCGCATCACCAATACATATACCGAAGAAAAGGGCGTAAAAAGGCGCTATCAGGGGAGTCGGGTCGGGATCCATCCTTGTCGGCTGACCGTACATGTCCGTTAATAGCGTATATGGTGAAGCCGCTTTGGTTTCAGTTATTGGAGAAGGAGGTGTTTCTCCTTTCTCAGGCTCGATTTCCTCTACCGCAACTTCTCCCAGCTCTGAAAGGTTCTCTTTCAAGCTGTCAAGATCTCTTGTGCGTATCCAGGCCCTGAACATGAATACACTGGTGCTGGCGCGAGCTGTTCTAGTTGCGTTCAGTCTTTCAAGAAGCAGCCCTGCGGCATCAAGAAGCGTTCGGAATCGAGACATCTCCACTGACAGTTTCACAGCTTCTTCATGTAACGATCTCATTTTTCTGTCAACAAGTCTCTGCTCTCGAAGGATTTCTTTGAGGTTCTCTTTCACCATCCCGTGTCTGGATCCGAAGTCCTGCTGAGAGAATCCAAGTTCTCCAAGAGACTGCAATATTTCTCTGGATACTGATTTGTGAAAAACAGCGATGACCCGCTCCAGATTTTTTTTCTTCTGAATTACTTCAAGATGAAATAGAGGATTTTCATTTTCCAGTTCATGCAACTGCTGAATTCCTTCTTTCTCAACAGTTCCCGCCATAAGCAGGTAAGATTCTTTCTTTCTAAGATATTCAAAGGCAACCGGTAACTCTTCCCATTCAATAAGAAATTCTCTTTCCTGCTCAAGTTCTTTTTCCGCTCCTTCAAGCTTGGCTTTCCGGATTGCTATAAACCAGGCTCTTCGAGCTTTCTCCAGAAGATTATCGTCTTCTGACAGCGCCATGAGCTCTTCTTCGGAAAGGGTTGGTGGAATTGCAGGCGGCTGATTCTTCTCTCCAGCTGTCTCTTCTTCGAGAAATAGAATTGCCTTCTTCAGACTGGATATCCTATCGGAAAGGTTATCTGTATTCAACGTCGCGGGTTTGAAGTATTCAATGTCTTTCGACTGCTCAATTTCCGAAATGTCTATCAGGTGGACTTTTCCTGAGGACTCTATTTTCGCAAGTACTTCCTCACGGACTTGAGCGTGACACAGAACTTCTATCTTCGATATCGCGTCAAGACTCATCAGTCTTCTTTCCCGCCTCTGAGTATATGTTCACGAAGGCTCTCTGTTGCGGTCTTTTCAAGGTTCATGGCATACTCCGACAGAACTTCGAGTTTCCTTTCTGTCTTCTCTCTGAGCTTTTCTTTCAGCTGAATTACAATCTGATCCACAGCCGATTCGGCTTCGGATGCAACTTCTCTAAGATGATCATCATTCTTCCGCTTCAATTCCTCAATCATTTCCGGAATACTCTGTATTATCCTTCGAGCATCTTTTTTGGCGTTCTCCAGTACCTGTATGGCCTGATTCTCTCCCTCGCGGAGTATGTCGAGCTTCGCCATTTAAATACCAGCCTTTCGATTAATCAACTTGGGAACATCGGTCTTCCAGGTATTGAAACAACCGGGAACAGCGCTATACCTCCATGACAGTGTCTGTTGTGGATACTACTTATGAAACTACTTTAAGTGATTGTGTATTCTTTTGTATATCATGTAGTTAGGTAGTTATCCACAGTTTAGCAATCTTTTCCACATTTTCCACATTAAGACCCTGACTCGTTGCCACGGCTCATTTTGCAACTGCCCTCGAAGAAGACGCCGTCTTCAATAACAAGAGAGTGTGTGAAAATATCCCCCTCAAGCCTGGATCCGCTTTGAAGCTCCAGCTGCTGCTCAGCTCTTACCGTTCCCCGTATTGTTCCGCCGACGATAGCCTGGTTCACCGTTACGTCACCTGAAATTAATCCTTCTCGACCGACAGTCAGAGTACCGGATACCCTGACTTCTCCTTCAACGGCACCATCTATTCTGAGTCCTCCCTCAACTGAAAGAGAGCCCTTGCAAGTACTTCCAGATCCAAGAATTGAATCCATTGTGGTTGAAAACTCCTTTTTGGACATGACTCCTGTTCCCTCTTTTCTCTATTACACTATTACTCTGGAGAATCCAACTGCGGTGAAATAGTACCCGCGATGTTTTCGATCCGCTGTCTGAAATATCCTAGCTGCTCAAGCTGTTCTTCTACATTCTCCAGTCGCGCTTCAATGTTCCGCCTTGTTGCAAGAGAGTCCTGCAGGCTTGATATTTCTTCTCTGAGCCTTTCTGTTTCTCCACTCTCAATCAACCCTAATGCAACAATTACTACCGCAGCAGATACCGAAAGCACAAAAAGAGCAAGTATTATCCTGGTCAGATGAAGCTTCCACCCGCTTATATTAAACTGATAGTGCGTTTTACCCGAGTTAGAAATGAAAGTCGCAGTAAAACCCTTCTCAGGCATATAAAACCAACCTGTTCCGCCGCCGCATGCGGTATACTAAACCTATGAGTTCTTGCTTGTCAATAAAGTCCGGCACTGTCAAAGTACCTTAAGCAGTTCTCTTATTTCCCGACCGTCAAGCTTCATGCCGACACATGCCATAATCAGTAATCTCAACTTGTGCCCCTGGATATCTCCCGCAAAGATTGCTCCTTTCCGCTCCAGATCAGCTCCTCCCCCCGGATAGTCATAAACACCAAGCACTCTTCCAACGTAGCATCTGCTTGATACACATACTATTGTGCCTCTGTTAACCGCATATTCAATAGCGAGGGCAACATCTACCGGAACATTACCCCTTCCAAAAGCCTCTATTACAATTCCAGGGTCTTCACAATCCGCGCTGAATCTGATCTCTCTTGCTCCAAAACCAGCTGCAATTCTTACAAGCCCTACTCTTCTGTTCATAATGAGTTCTCCGGGTGGCAGATGAAGTCTCCATAAAGGCATTCGCTGTAGAAGAATCCTATCCTGATCCACAAAGCCAAGAGGGCCATAGCCTGGTGACGCAAAGCTACTTACATTACTGGTATATGTCTTCGTGACCCTTCCTGATGCATGAATTTCGTCGTTAAGAACTACTGTAACTCCCAACTTATGAACTTCGGGATTTGCAGCAACAAGCAAAGCTCCCCTAAGGTTTCTCGGCCCATCAACTCCCATCTCAGCATAACTTCGCATTGCTGCAGTAAAGACGACCGGCACTTTACCCTTCAAATATATATCCGCAAGAAAAGCACTTTCTTCCAGCGTATCTGTTCCATGTGTTACGACAATTCCGTCATATTTACCGCTGGCTGCAATCTCCTCCAGCCTGAGACAGAGTTCTCTCATTCTATCCGGAGTAATATGAGGACTTGGAACGCTGCTGAATTCTATTTTGGTGACATTGATATTGGCGGGAATAACTTCTCCGTCCAATAGATGCTGATTAATGCTGTCTGCAATAACCAGTCCTTTTTCTCCGGCAGCCATCTCGATGGTTCCTCCAGTTGAAACAAGAGCTATTTCTTTGACTGAAGGTCCAATGTGATCAGACATATCTGATGCCGCCGTCATTACCTCTGGATTTCATTCCGATATGATAAAACAGGCGGTCTTTCAGTCTGTCAGGTCGATCTGCAAGTGACCTGATGTACAACCGCGCCTTACCGTCACCCCAGAGATCATCTATAAGCTGAATCAATTCGCTGTCCCGGCTTACCGCTTCAAGAAGAGGTTGGTGCACTTCAACAAGCGACAGAAGGTCTCCTCTGGATGAATCCTGCGTCCATCTTATCAGTATGGCTACCGTATTGGCGTTATCTCTGTATTTACGTCTCATGCCAAGGCTTATCGCTCCTGCCTCGGGAGCTGTAATAGCTCCTGTTCTTGCTCCAATTTCGAGGAAGAATTGAGTTATTGTTTCTACTGCATCTCTTGCGATTTCGACTGCTGAAGAGGGTCTGGTCGCTTCCGAATTGAATATCCAGATATGCTGAAGAACTGACCTCGCTGATTGTATTTCCGAGTTCTTGCGTTTCATGATCACGCTTTCAATCGAAGCGAATATTTTTGCGTATTTCTTTGTGAAAAGAATTTGTTTCTTTGATGTTATTTCTCTGTTAATTCTATCAAAAAGCATGTTGGTTATTATTTTCTCAGGAATCAATCCTCTTACAGCCTCGGCTGTTTTACTCGTTGCTTTTCTGCGCCACATGAGCCTGTAGATGTTTTTCTCCAGATTTTTCTCCACCGATTGAACTGTCAGCTTTCTTCCTCCTTCAGTTTTTGAAAGGGATTTTTCCAATGCAGTGAAAATTATTTCCGGCTTAAAGACATCGTCGGCACCAAGATAGCCGACAATTTCTACAAAATCGTCCATCATCTGTTCAATCTTTGATAGGCTTTCATTGCTCGTATAGAGCAAAATGACATCTATAAGCACATTCTCCAGAGGAGAGAAGGCTTTCCTCCTCCAGTACCTGCAGGGATTTTCTCCAGGAGGACACAGGCGTTCACCCCCGCGCGAAGCCGATGGCGAGTAGAAGAATTGCACTAAGTTCTCAGGAAGCTGTTTTTTCTTTCCTGCTGGTTCTCTTTTTTCCATGATTCTGAATATATCAATCAACTCGATATCCCCGGCTATTCTTTGCAAAGCTGTAATCTCTTCTGCGTCCGGAGATACAGATACTTTTAGAATTAGCTCCTCAGATCCATTCTGCAGAAAACCTTCAACCAGTTTTCTTCCTTCCCTTATTACAATCTTTCTGTGAAGTATCTGCTTGGTTACAGCTTTCAGTGAACCAACCGCGCCTCTGAGTATTGCTGATGAACTGTTTCGAACACCTCTCCAGGCGTTCATTAACTTTGCTCCCTCAATATCATTCTGCACTTCTGTAAGAACGG
>DAOWAG010000404.1 GCA_030634715.1 Candidatus Aegiribacteria sp.
AAACCATATTCAATCAGTCAGCTTTCAGATCTGCTGCGAGAAATCTTTGATGAATGAACTCTAATCTTTCTGAATAATGTAACTGCCTACTTCCAATCTGAGGGCATCTTGCAGCTGATATTCTCCGAGCGGAGCATCTCCACCAGCTCATCGAAATCCTCGATCGTTCCCGGTTTTATGTCATACTCCTCTACCAGTTCCACTGCATTATGAAAGAGCCTGAGAGCAGATTCAGTATTGCCCATCTCTATCTCAGTCATACTTTCGATGCTGAGGGAATGGCACAGGCTCAGGGGATCGTTTATCTGAACAGCGATCTCACTGGACTCTCTGCAATATTTCAGTGCCATTTCAAGATGTCCCATCAGCCTGTATAGGTTTCCGATATTAAGCAATGAAATGCACTCTGAATGTTTACTGCTGCCGGCACGGGCTATATCAAGGGATCTTAGCCTGAAATCAAGGGAGCGGTCAAACTCACCCTGCATCCTTGCCAGAATTCCCAGATTGTTGAGTATGCTGGACGAAAGAGGCTTATTACCGATATCGATCTGGCACTCAAGTGCTTCTTCAAACAGCTCGCCTGCTTCCTTCAGATCTCCCTTTTTAGCGAAAATGATGGCATAACCATTGAGAGCGTAACCAAGTGAATACATGCTGCCCACTTCCCTGCTGATTCTGATTGAGTTGCGGTAGCAGGTTTCCGCTCTTTCTGAATAACCCCTCCTCGATAGTAAATTACCTATGTTCGTATATGTGGCTGAGATATTATTTTGTCTATTATGCTTAACATGTATTGCAAGGGCTTTTTCATAGTATTCGAGCGCTTCCTTAATCTTGCCTGTATCGGACATGTAGTTGGCCAGGTTGCCATAAATAAGACCCTTCAATCGTTCGTTATCAGCCTCATCCACTTTGATCAGAGCGAGCTTGAATAAGTTATCAATCTCATCCATTTCTCCCAAATCCTGAAGCAGGATACAGTTCGATCTGAGAGCTTCCGCTTCGATCAAAGGGTTACTTCTGTCTCGTGCATTCTTAAGCACTTGATCGAGAATCTTTAAAGCTTCTGAAACCCTGCCCGACCTGGCCAGAACCCCATGTTTCGCCTTAAGTGCTTTCATGCTGGCAAGCCATCTATCCTCTTCGGAATGATCGGATGCAAGATCGAGTATAACTGCTGCGAGGCGCATGATTTCTTCATCCTGTTCATTCATAGTGGCACTCTCCAGAGCCTTCAGAGCCCACTCAAGTGTTTTCTGCTCATCACCGGCTGCACTCCAGTGGTTGAACAGGATCGGGGCCAGAGCGGAAGCTTCATCAGGATAAATTATCTCCAGAGCCTCCGCTATGCAGCGGTGTATTATTCTCCTGTTGTGTATCAGCATAGTGCTGTAGGCCGAAGTCTGAACCAGATTGTGTCTGAAGGAAATCCTGTCGCTATCGGCCCCTGCAAGAAACCCTTTGTCAATAAGAGCATCCAGTGTTTTGTTCAGGTCGATTTCAAGTTCCAGATCCGCAAGCATCCGCTCAAGTACTGGTATCCTGAAATCAACGCCGATGATCGATACCAGCTGGAGCATCTTTCGCTCATCGCGGGGAAGCTTATCTATTCTGCTCTGAATCATTGACTGTACTGAAGATGGGATATCCACCTGGTCAGCCTG
>DAOWAG010000379.1 GCA_030634715.1 Candidatus Aegiribacteria sp.
AATCGGAACTACCGCTGCGAGTTTCCTGAAAAGTTCTCCAGCACGTATATCACCGGACGGGTCACCGGCAGAGACGCCAAGATTCATACTCCAGTCATATCCTTAAGGATTCCATCTGTAGCTTTCTGTATCTGACTCGAAATTATCTTTGCGGATTGAAGCGCAAGCAGACCTTCCTTTCCCGAAACAGCCGGAGGGCAACCCGTATCGCAGGCTTGCAGGAAATCCTGAAGCTCAGACGTTAGAGCGTCACCTTCCTTAACATCAATTAAAAGAGGTTCAATATTGCCTTCTGAAATACGAAAAGCTTCGACCTGTCTTGATGCGAAATCAACGGAAACATAACTTCGATGCTGGAAAAATCTCAGTTTTCGAATTTGTTCTCTGGAAATTCGGCTTGCGGTCATGTTAACTACACAGCCATTTTCAAATTGAATTCTTGCGCTGGCAATATCCACATTGTTACTCAGGACAGCCACCCCTGATGCTTGAACCGAAGTAACGGGAGAGCGTACAAATGAAAGAACCAGATCAATGTCGTGAATCATAAGATCCATTACAACCGAGACATCGGTTCCTCTGGGATTGAAAGGCGCCATCCTGTGCCCTTCAACGAAAAGCGGTGTATCTATGAGTTCTGCTGCAGCAAGTATAGCCGGGTTAAAGCGCTCAACATGACCAACAGCCAGGATCAGATCAGTCTCTTCTGCAAGCTCTACCATTTCACGGCCTTCTTCGGGAGTTGCCGCGATAGGTTTCTCTACAAGAACGTTCAATCCCGCTCTGAGCGCTTTCATTACAACTCCGTAATGACCCGAAGTTGTGCAGGCAACAATAACTGAATCGCATTCATCTAGAAGAGTATCAATTCTGTTCATTGGACGGACATCAATCCTGGATGCCAATTCCCGCATTCGATCAGTATCTGTGTCGAATATTGGAACAGTTCTGCCGGTAATTTCACCGAGTATTCTTGCATGGTGGAAGCCCAGATGTCCTGTTCCGATAACACCAGTTATCATTTTATCCTCCAAAAGCGGAAAGGATATCCGCTGCATATCTTACAGACCGCTCTGATAGCGAGAGGTGTGTAACAAATCTTACGGTTGATGGCGTTAGAGCAAGACATCCTATTTCGAGGGCAGCCAGAGATTCAGCGATAGTTTCCGCTTCTCCATCGGGTGTCTTTGCTATAACAATATTAGTATCCACTTCCTTCCTCTGAAGTTCAAGCACAGAGGATTTTCCGATTCCCTGCGCCAGTTGTGCGGCATAATGATGCGTTCTTGATAACGCAGGAAGGTTATGCTCCAGAGCGTAAATGCATGCTGCTGCAAGTATTCCGGCCTGACGCATACCGCCTCCGTGCTGCTTTCTGAGGAACCTGACGCGCTCTTCATCCTGAGAGGAACAGAGAAGAATAGATCCAACAGGACATCCGAGACCTTTAGAGAAACACATTGAAACCATGCGAAAACCGCTAACAAGTTCAGAAAGTGATTGCCCCGAAGCAGCAAGCACGTGCCAGAGGCGCGCTCCGTCAAGGTATACGGAAACTCCATTCTCACCGGCTATTGACTGAATTGCTCTGATCATCGACTGTGGCAGTATGAGACCGCCCATTACATTATGTGTATTCTCGAGAGTAACCAGAGTTCTTGGAGCGAAATGCTGATCCTTTTCTCTGTCTAACGCTGTTCTGAAGGCATCAGGTGGAATGCAGCCATTGTCATTCTCATCGATTCTGTGCATCTGGAGTCCACCGAGCATCGCGTACTGGGCTCCCTCATACAGGTATGCATGGCTTTTTGAGCCACAGATTACTTCATCACCGGCAGATGTAAGAGCGCGAATTGCCA
>DAOWAG010000331.1 GCA_030634715.1 Candidatus Aegiribacteria sp.
ATACCCGAGTTCTCCGGTATCTCAGCATGTGACGCGATTTCTGAAGAGATGAAGAAACAGATTAAGGAAGATCTTCCATTCATAAGAAGGAAAATGAGCTTCGAGGATGCGTTCAAACTCTTCAGTGAAAGAGGAGAAGAGTACAAGCTGGAACTGCTTGAAGAACTTCGAGATCTTGGTGAAGAGATATCCGTTTATTCACATGGGGATTTCATTGATCTTTGCCGCGGTCCTCATGTTCCGTCCACAAAGGCGTTGAAGCATTTTGAACTTCTCAGTGTTGCTGGTGCTTACTGGCGCGGTGATGAGAAGAATGAGATGCTGACCCGCATCTATGGATCTGTTTTTGACTCCTCAAAGAATCTCAAGGCACATCTTGAAATGCTTGAGGAGGCAAAGAAGAGGGATCATAGAAAGCTTGGTCCGGAACTCAGGCTGTTCATTATAGGCGGTGATGGCGGTCCCGGTATGGTCTACTGGTTACCGGCGGGAACAATTGTACGGGAGGAGCTTGAAAATCACTGGAAGAAGGCTCATGTTAAAGCCGGATACCAGCTTGTCAATACTCCTCATATCGCGCCAGTTGATCTCTGGAAGACCTCGGGCCATTACGATTACTACCGGGAGAACATGTACTTCCTTGATGTGGACAAGGGCGAGTATGCCTTGAAGCCGATGAATTGCCCCGGCCATATCATCATTTATAAAAGCAGTAAGAGATCATACCGTGAGCTACCCATGCGTCTTGCTGAACTCGGTATGGTATACAGGTACGAAAAGAGCGGTGTGCTTCACGGACTCATGCGGGTCCGCGGATTCACTGTTGATGACGGTCATATCTTCTGTACTGAGGATCAGATGGTCGAAGAGATACAGAAGGTTGTAAGATTCGCTCTCTATTTCCTGAAGATCTTCGATTTCGGGTACAAAATTGAGCTGTCACTTATGGATCCTGAAGATCCCGATCATTACGCCGGTGAACCGGAGGAGTGGAATAAAGTTGAATCCGCTCTGGCCAGTG
This sequence comes from Candidatus Aegiribacteria sp., assembly GCA_030634715.1. The sequence goes on from DAOWAG010000331.1 coordinate 1,022, forward strand.
CACTTGATGAGATGGGCGAGGATTACAGGTCCGTTGTGGGAGAAGCGGTTTTCTACGGACCGAAGATAGATATCAAGATGAAAGACGCGCTTGGAAGATACTGGCAGGGTCCTACGATCCAGTTTGACTTCAATATTCCTGATCGCTTCAATCTCACTTATGTGGGAGATGATGGACAGGAACACAGGGTATATATGGTTCACAGGGCTTTATTCGGATCCGTTGAAAGATTTATTGGCAATTTGATTGAACATTACGCAGGCAACCTTCCGGGCTGGCTTGCTCCCGATCAGATTGTTATCTTACCTATTACGTCAGCTCAGCATGAGAAGGCCGTGGAAATCGCGGATATACTTGAGCGAGCGGGTCTTCGCTGCAGAATTGACAGTAGAAGCGAGACGATAGGTTATCGCATCAGAGATGCAGAAACTGGCAAGGTTCCATTCATGTTCATTATCGGTGAGCGTGAAATGCAATCAGACAGGGTTGCTTTGCGCATTCACGGTGAAGGTGACCGAGGATCCATGGAAATAGGCGAAGCTCTGGATATCGTTCTAGCTGGATGCAAACGACCGGATCTTCCCTGAACAGGAGGTACATCTATTAGCAATAAGGAACAGATCAGGGTGAATGGAGAGATTCGAAGCCCTCTAGTAAGAGTACTCGATGAAAACGGAGACCATGCCGGTACTATGAGCATTCAGGAAGCACTCGACCTGGCCGCGGAAGCAGGCTTGGATCTTGTTGAGATCTCACCAGGGGCTGACCCGCCTGTAGTCAGCATAGTCGACTACGGGAAGTTCCGCTATCGCATGAATAGAAAAGAAAGAGAAGCAAGGAAGAAACAGAATACCGGAGGTCTGAAGGAAGTTAAATTCAGACCAAACACTGAAGAGCACGATTACAATTTTAAGATGAAACATGCACGTGAATTTCTGGAATCCAGACATAAGGTAAAAGCCACAGTGGTGTTTCGCGGACGTCAGCTCTCCTATAAGGAGCAGGGTTACGAACTTCTCGATCGACTGGCTCAAGATCTGAATGATCTCGGCCGTATCGAGAGGAAACCCGCCATGGAGGGACGACAGATGACAATGATTATTTCTCCTCTCAAAGAGAGGAACTAGCGGGGAGCCGAAATGCCAAAGATGAAAACCCAT
>DAOWAG010000414.1 GCA_030634715.1 Candidatus Aegiribacteria sp.
ACCGATGAACTCCCTTACATCTCCAAGCTCATTATAAAGCGGATCATCAAAGGAGATAGTAAAAAGCTTCATATCCGGCTGAAGGGACGCGGCTATGGAAGCAACTGAGGATGAATCGATACCCCCGCTCAGAAGACTTCCAACTTCTACATCGGATCGCATTCTTATTCGGACAGCGTCCTGCAGCAACTCAATGAAGCGCTCTTCGCATTCGCGCTCATCTTCGATCCTGATGTTTCTACCTGGAATGTACTCCCAATACCTTCTGATTGTGAAAGTATTTGTCTCAAGGTCGAAATCAAGGTAAGAACCGGGCGGGAGCCGTCGGATCCCCTTGAACATGGTTCGTTCTCCTGGAATGTATCTGTAGGAAAAATAGACCGGCAGTGACTCCGAATCGATCTCCGCGGGAATTCCGCTACCATCGAGCAGTGCCCGAATCTCGGAGGAGAAAAAGAAACCTTCACTGGTTACACAGTAATAGAGTGGCTTGATCCCGAATCTGTCCCGGAAGAGTAATACTCTTCTCTTTAAAGGATCGAATATCGCTCCCGCATACATGCCGTTGAGACTGTCCAGGAATTTAATTCCAGATAGACGGTAGAGATGCAGAGCGACTTCCATATCCCCTCTGGTGCTGAAATGCTCAGAAGATACTTCATTCTTCAACTCGACGTAATTATATACCTGTCCATTACATACAATTGCAGAGCCATCCTCGCGGTGGACAATGGGCTGCATCCCTGTTTCGAGATCTAGAATGGAGAGTCGTACGAAGCCAAGCCCGACACCGGTGCCGGAAGAGGAGAAGAACATTTCATCCGCATCATCAGGTCCTCTGTGCCGCTGCGCAGCGCCCATCTCACGGAGACGCTCGAGTACACTGCTGTTACTCAGTACTTTTGTGAAGATACCACTTATACCGCACATTTTCTCCGGAGCCTCCGTTTCATTTCATACAATACAATATGGATATGAATATAAGAAGAGTACCAAATGTGTCTCCTGAAAGTTCCAGGAGATAAGGGGCTTTCACTTTGTTTAGCCTATTGAAAGAACTTTTGACCCACGTATTCGCTGTGTTTTCAGATCGATAAGCGCTCTGTTCGCGTCCTCAAGTTTGAATTCCTGCACTTCCGGTCTGATCCCCATTTCAGCTGCAAGCAGAAGAAACTCATTGATGTCTGTCCTGCAGACATTCGCAACACTCTTTATCTCCTTTTCCATCCAGAGATGTTCAATGTAATCGAGTTTCAGAAGAGACTCTTTGTCAACATCCTCCTTGCGAATGGCATTGATAACAAGTTTTCCTCCGGGAACAAGATTTTCAAGCGCTTCCACAACCGGCTTCCATACAGGCGTGGTATCAATGATGCTGTGCAGTTTCTCAGGAGATCGATCAGTTGTATCACCTGCCCATACCGCTCCCAGTTCGAGAGCAAAACTTCGCTCAGATGGATTCCGCGCGAATACGTAGACTTCCGAATCAGGATAACTGTGGTGAACCATTTGAAGAACAAGGTGTCCCGACCCGCCGAAACCGGTAAGACCCAATCGCTGGCCATTCTTCAG
>DAOWAG010000216.1 GCA_030634715.1 Candidatus Aegiribacteria sp.
AAAACGCCGCAAACTCCAGGTTGGTGATAAGATGGCTGGAAGGCATGGAAACAAGGGTGTTGTCAGCATAATCGTTCCCCAGGAAGACATGCCATATCTGCCGGATGGTACTCCGGTAGATATCTGTCTTAATCCGCTTGGTGTACCAAGTAGAATGAATATAGGACAGATAATGGAAACAAACCTTGGATGGGCCGCTTACAAACAGGGGTATAACGTAATTACACCTGTTTTTGATTCTGCCAAGAACTCTGAAATAGAAGATGCACTTGAGGAAGCGGGTTTTGACCGGGACGGCAAAACCATACTGTATGACGGCAGAACGGGTGAACCGTTTGATCAGCGGGTAACCGTGGGTCAAATGTACATGATGAAGCTCGCTCATCAGGTCGAGGACAAATTGCACGCAAGAGCGACCGGTCCCTATGCCATGGTGACACAGCAACCCCTTGGAGGGAAGGCTCAGAATGGTGGTCAGAGACTCGGGGAAATGGAAGTATGGGCACTTGAAGCATACGGTGCCGCATACTGTCTGAAGGAGATGCTTACAATCAAATCAGATGATGTTGATGGCAGGGCTCGAGCCTATAGCGCCATGGTTAACGGGGAGAATATTCCACAATCTCTTACTCCCGAATCGTTCAATGTTCTACAGAACGAAATGAGAAGCCTGGCTCTTGACGTTGAATTGCTTCCTGAAGGTGAGGAGGAGTAGACATGCTGGAGAACATATCCCGACGTGACGCAAGGGTTCTGCTCTCGGATTTCGGGGGCATGAAAATCAGTCTTGCTTCTCCCGAGACTATCAGAAAATGGTCGCATGGTGAAGTAACTCAAGCGGAAACAATTAATTACAGGAGTTATAAACCCGAACCTGAGGGTCTCTTCTGTGAGAGAATATTCGGACCCGTCCGTGACTGGGAATGCAGCTGCGGAAAGTATAAAAGGATTCGAAACAAAGGAATCGTCTGCGATAGATGCGGTGTTGAGGTTACCCATTCAAGAGTTCGAAGAGAACGGATGGGTCATATTGATCTTGCGGTTCCAGTGGTGCATATCTGGTACTTCAAGTCCCGTAAAGTCTCAAAAATGCTTAATGTGACAAACCTGAAACTTGAACGCGTTATTTACTACGAATCCCACATTGTTACAAAATCGGACCATCCTGACCTCAGATTGGGAATGATACTTACCGATGATGAATACAGGAAAGCGAAAGAAGAATACGGGGATGTCTTTGAAGTAGGTATGGGTGCCGAAGCAATCAGAGTCATGCTGGCTGAGCTTGATCTTGAGGAAATGGCTACAACCCTTCGTACGAGTATCGCAAACGAGACTACCTTCTCTCGCAGAAAGAAGAACATAAAGAGATTGAAGGAAGTTGAATCCTTCAGGCTGTCACTCGATGACAACAGACCTGAGTGGATGATACTCAAGATTCTGCCGGTGCTTCCACCTGATTTGAGGCCACTGGTTCCTCTCGATGGAGGTAGATTTGCATCGAGCGATCTGAACGACCTCTACCGCAGAGTGATAAATAGAAACAACAGATTGAAGCGACTTCTAGACCTTCAGGCCCCTGATGTCATTCTCCGGAATGAGAAGAGAATGCTACAGGAAGCGGTTGATGCCGTTCTGGATAACAGCTCACGCCGCAAACCGGTCAAAGGCGCGGGAATGCGGCCGCTCAGATCTCTTTCCGATCTTCTGAAAGGTAAGCGCGGCAGGTTCCGTCAGAATCTTCTCGGTAAACGAGTTGATTATTCAGGCAGAAGTGTGATTGTTGTTGGACCTGATCTTAAGATGGATCAGTGCGGTCTTCCAAAGACAATGGCTCTTGAGCTGTTTAAACCGTTTGTCGTTGCCAGAATCAGTGAACTCCTCGATGAGAGCGTTAAAAAGGCTACGAAGAGATGGGAAGAGGCTGACGATATCGTATGGCCAGTGCTCGAAGAGGTTATAGAAAACCATCCTGTACTTCTGAACCGTGCTCCAACTCTTCACAGGCTTGGGATACAGGCGTTTGAACCTGTACTTGTTGAAGGCAAGGCAATTCAGCTTCACCCTCTGGCCTGTACCGCGTTCAACGCTGACTTCGATGGTGATCAGATGGCGGTTCATGTCCCACTTTCAGCGGAAGCGCAGGTTGAGTCCCGAATTCTCATGCTTGGCAGCAGGAATATCCTCAGACCCGCAAGTGGTGAGCCGGTGACAACACCGAGTCACGATATGGTTATCGGCTGTTATTATCTGACAAAACCACTCCCAGGCGCTACTGGAGAGGGTATGATCTTCACATCAGTTGATGAGGTAAGAGGAGCATACGATGCCAGGGAAGTTGATCTCCACGCGAAGATTAAAATCAGAGGGATCAACAAGATCACTGAAACAAACGGGAAGAACGAAGTGATAACTCCTCCTTTCTGGAAAGATTACACCACAGTGGGTCAGGTTATCTTTAATGAGATAATACCGGATGATCTGGGTTATATCATGTCCAATGCTCGGATTCCTCATGAGAAGGTTTTTAGCAAGAAAGGTTTGACTAATCTTGTTGGTCGATGTTTCAATGAACTCGGATCTGTGGTAACAGCAGTATTCCTGGATAACCTCAAGGAAATCGGATTTCATTTCGCTACGTCCTCAGGTCTTACTGTAGGAATGTGCGATTTGCTTATCCCGGTCGAGAAGGAAGATATAGTTCATAAAGCTGCGCTTGAGGTTGAGGACATAGAGAAGAGTTCAAGACGCGGGGAACTGACGGAAGCAGAGCGATACAACAGAGTTATCGACAACTGGTCCAAAGCCACTGAACAGGTGAAAAGCGCTATGATGGACGGTCTCATGCATGATAATCATGGTTTCAATCCCGTGTACATGATGGCCAATTCCGGTGCTCGAGGCAGTGTTGACCAGATGAAACAGCTTTCAGGCATGAGAGGTCTGATGGCTAAGCCCAGGAAGAAACTTACGGGAGAGCTGGGAGAAACGATCGAGACTCCGATCATTTCTTCATTGAAGGAGGGTCTCTCAGTAATCGAATATTCGATCTCTACTCACGGATCAAGAAAGGGACTTGCCGATACCGCTCTTAAGACTGCTGACGCAGGATACCTCACCAGAAGGCTTGTTGATGTCTGTCAGGATGTAATTTCAACCACAGAGGATTGCGGCACAATCCGTGGAAGGACCATTACAGCGTTAAAAGAAGGGGAAGAGATCATTGAGCCTCTT
>DAOWAG010000193.1 GCA_030634715.1 Candidatus Aegiribacteria sp.
ATCACGGCATTCGGCAGCATAAGAGAAATTCTCATTGATATTAATGAAAACCCTGACAGCGCTCTGCTTATCAGTGCGACCAGGCTCGAAGTGATTGATGCTCTAATAACAAGAAGACTCTCAGGCGTACTTGAGAAGGGACCCGGGGCGATAGTTATCTGCGGCTCTTTCACTGAACACGATTCATACCTTGTTGAAGCATGCAGGAAGCTTGATATACCTGTATACCGAACAGCAAAAAACGCTGGAGATTCTGCTTCAATATTAAACAGACGTGTATTCAAAGTTGAACCGGGAGAATCAGTTAAAATATCCGAGATCGTGGAAACAGTCAGGGATAATGTTGATCTTGAGAGCATTCTGGATGCTCTTCTCGCCCCTGTGATTGTTCCTGGAAAACCAAAACAGACTCCTTTGTTAAAAGTTCGATCATGGTTTTCAAAACTTCTCCGCGGGTAATGATCGGGCAATGCTGATATGCGCTCCAGACTGATTCTGGTGCTCCTGTTCATTCTAGGTGCAGTTGCAACATTCTTTTTTGGAAAGCCGCACAGGGAAGAGTCCGGTGATGTATGGTTCTTCCATGAGAGTATTTCCGATCTGACCTTCGTCATCGATTCCCTTAATACAATACTTGCTGACACAATGGAAATCAGAATTGCCTGCGTGGAGGAGGGGGGAACTCTTGGTGGACTGCTTTTCGCAACCGGGATCGAGGGAAGCAGATACTCCAATTGCTGTTCCATATTCATTGACAGCCTCGGATGGACATCCGTTCATCTTGGCGACACGCTGGAAGCCGTGTATTCGAGAGGTATATTGTGGAAAGTTAGAGCAAGACAACGGAGAAGACGCGGTTATTACAGCATCACCTTTGAAGGTTCTGCGGATCCATCTTTCTGGCAATGGGTTCCCGAGGAGCGCTGGACACGTCTCCGCGCGGTAACACTTGAAGTAACAAGCTCCGTGTGGGAGAGCATCGATGGGGGAGGTGTGCCTGACGATCTTACACCATCAGGGCATATCATCACTGCGAGAGATTCAATAAGAAAGATTGCTTATATCAAAGAATTCGAGAATGAGCTTGCGAACAGGCTGTTTGTGTACGATATAGATTTTTACCATGATGTTCAGCCAGGCGATAAGGTATGGGTCCTTCTCGAAGAGACGCGATATCCAGGTTCATCCGAGACGTCGTTTAACAGAATAGTGGCTGCAAAGTACAATTTCATCCTTGGCGGGATGACGGAGGCTCTTCCGTTTTTCCACCAGCCCGATACAATAGCGCCTGGTGGAACAGCTGTAATTCTTGATCATTATCACCGAGATGGTGCTTCACTGAGGACGATGTTTCTGAAAATGCCTGTACCATTCGGCAGAATCAGCTCCGAATATTCCAGCGCCAGGATGCATCCTGTACTCGGGTATACAAGAGCGCACAGGGGGATAGATTACGCAGCCCCGACGGGAACAGAGATATACGCTGTAGGAGATGGCGTGATTACTATACGAGGAGTTCTCGGCGGTTACGGTAACATGGTTCGTATCCGTCATGCCAACGGGTATGAAACAGGATATGGACATATGAACGGATTTGCGTCAGCCGTGGCAATTGGATCTTACGTAAGGCAGGGCGACATAATCGGTTATGTCGGCAGTACAGGTCTTTCAACTGGTCCTCATATACATTTCGAAATGAAGAAAAATGGTGCATTCGTGAATCCGGCTACGGAGATTCTTCCGCCTGCAGATCCTCTTGAAGGAGATGATCTTGACACATTCCTGCAGCAGCTTCAAATACTCGAGAATACCTGGTCACGGATGGCTGGTGAAGGATTACCTTTACCTCAGCATGAAAGCACATCCAGCGATAACACATCAACATAATGAAAGATAACGAGCAGAATTCTAACACATGGCTGATAGATGAGTTCTTCTGGGATTCCGTCTTCGCTGAAATGCTCACGTCTCTCGCATCGAATAATCTGACCAGAGTTGGCGGTCTGGCCTCTTCGGCTCGGTCTTTCGCCTCTGCAACCGCTCACAGACTGGCTGGTCCGACTCTCCTGATAACTCCTTCGGTGGCGGATTCAATGAGTATGAGAGATGATCTGAAGTCAATACTGGGAAATGTGCTGTATTACCCGGCGTATGAAACTCTTCCTTTTGAAGGAGAACCGGCGCATCCTGGAGTGATATCGGACAGAATTGAGTGCATGGATGGATTACTCTCAGGGGATTCTTCGACAATAGTAGTTGCCCCCGCGTCAGCCCTGGTTAAACGAATTCCACCTCCTGAGTGTTTTAACTGCTTCAGGCTCTACAGAGGTATGCGCCTATCCATTGAAAATCTTGAGATCTGGCTCCTGTCCTCAGGCTTCTTGAAAGAAGAAAGTGTATGGGAACAGGCAAGGTGGGCCAGACGAGGTGGTATAATTGATATCGGAACATTTGGAATGGATAATCCGATAAGGCTGGAGTTCTTTGGAGATGAGCTGGAATCAATCCGTACATTTGACCAGAGGTCGCAGCGAAGCATAAGGAATCTCCAGGAATGCAGATTACTCCCCGCAAGGGAAGTTTTTCTGTCACCGGAACACTGGAATCTCGCTATCGAAACAGTGCCTGAGGAGCATCCCCTGTGCGAGAAACTCTGGACTTCAAATGGATTTCCCGGAATTGAGCATTACCTTCCGGTCTTTCTTGATAATCTATCCGGTATTCTGGATTACATTCCTGAAGGTGGAACTCTGGTTCTCTCAGATCCGGAATCCATCATTGTGCACATGCGTGATTCTCTTGATTTCCACAGGGATAATTTCACTTCAGCGAAGCTTCCATTCGAGTTTGAAAAACAGTTCTTCAAGCTGGACGAAATTCTGGAGAAACTTGAGACTTTCAACAGGATTCTCAGACTTGAACCGTTTCCACGCTCCGATGTTGATGTTTACTATAAGACTCTTCCTCAGGAGAACTTTATAGGTCACAGGAATGAAATGTTCAGGCAGTTTGGCAGATGGACTGCGGAAGGATGCAGAATTGCTGTTCTTTGCGATTCCGAAGCGGAGAAGGAGACATTTGCTGAATTGCTTCCGGAAAACATTCCGGCTGATCTGAGTGTTCTATCGGTATCCGACGGATTTCATATGCCTGAGGCGGGGCTCGTTATTCTCTCTGAGAGGCGATTGCTTTCAGGAAGGCGAAGACCCGAAAGAATAAGAAAATTCAGAGGTGGAGAGGGACTTACGGATTCGGGAGATATCTCTCCAGGAGAACTGGTTGTGCACAGACAGTATGGCATCGGCAGATTCACAGGTCTTGAACAGGTGGAGACATCGGGTATAATTCTGGACTGTCTGGCGATAGAATACCGCGATGGAGACAGGCTTCTTGTTCCCATTAATGAAATTGGCTCAGTTCAGAAATTCATGGCTCCTGACAGGATTAATCCCCGACTCGACAAGATCGGAGGAGCATCTTGGATAAAAAGAGTTTCCAGCGCAAGAAA
>DAOWAG010000333.1 GCA_030634715.1 Candidatus Aegiribacteria sp.
ATCATCACTGTTGCACCTTCCAAGGGATACCCGGTGTAAGTCGTTACAACGCCACATATGGTGCCCGAAGTTGTTTCTTCAGAGCTTGAAACAATCGGGTTCAATACAATTGTAAACAGTAAGATTCTAAATAGCATCAAAGATTCACCTCTTAGGACAATTTAATCAGTCCTGCAGAGAGATGCAATAAACAAAATACATAAGTTCGGAATACAGAGCTAAAGTGAAATAGTCTGAGATAAAACTGGTACCCCGTAGTGGAGGTATTTCGAACTGTTGCCATGACTGGGAATAGTCTCTAAACACTGAAATCTGGTACCCCCTGGTGGAGGTATTTCGAACCGCTACCGGTACTGGGATTGAGGCAATACAATTGTCTTCCACTCACCAGGATATGCTAAACCAGTGATATCAGGTTTGACTTTCACAGAATAGATTCCGATTATCCACTCCCTATTGAACTCCATTAAAGGTACGGATGCTCCTCGAACAGATTTCTGTGGGAATATCCAGAAGTGTTTCTTCTCGAGGAACTCGCCGGATATTTCTCCCATGGATTCCGAGTGAAAAGATACTGTAAATGTCTTAGGCATTCCGGTCCCGAAATTCGATATCAGAGTCGTCCATCTGCCTGCAGGGCAGGATATCTTCCTGCGTCTGCCAAAAGCCATGTTCATCTTTCCTTTTGAAGAATAAGCAAATTCTAAACCTTCATAGATATAACCAAGATGCAGCGACCGTAACAGATGATCAGAACCATAGACTGTATTCCGAACATTGTTAACATGATAATTGAATGTTACAGGTGGATATTTCTACAGTTTTCTTCCGCTCCTTGAAACAGGTTTACTTGCCAGGAAATGTTCTTCTGGAGGTTAAGCCGAAATCGATCCGAGGTAACAAGAGGATTCGAAAGGGCTTGACATGGCAGGTAAATAATGTAGTATTTAAGCAAATACTGAATTGGATTGTGAAAATGGACGAAATCAAACAAGCCGAGTTATTCAAAGTCCTGAGCGTCGGATCCCGTATCAGGATTATCGATTTGCTCAAGCAAAAAGGCCCTCTTGGAGTCAAGCAGCTCTCCGAAGCCCTGGGCATCACCCCATCGGCCGTCTCACAGCACCTGAAGATTCTTCGATTCGCAGGAATGGTTCGTTCTGAACGGAAAGGTTACTGTTTGCCCTATGAAATCGATGAGAAAGCTCTGAATCATTGCAGAGAAGTCCTGTCCGAAGTCTGTACCTGCGATTGTAGGGGCAACGGTCGAATCCACAGAGTGGAGCGGGAAGAGATAGAAGACGATATCTCCCAGTTGAAAAAGCATGAACGGAAACTCAAGAAAGAACTAAGGGAAGTGCATGAGAAAATCAGAAAACTCGAGCCGGAGGAGTGAATCTTTTTTTGCATTATTATTAAGTATTTGCTTCATTACTGAACCAGACCTCAGAATGATCAGAAAGGATACTGCAGGGGCGGCAACGGGACTATTATCCACTGATTCTAATGGTGAATCGGACAGTTGACGCTGGATGTTCTGAAACGCGAAATGAGCTTGAAGGGAGGTGATTGTAATGCATAAGACTGGAAAACCCCATGGATCCAAAGGATCTGGAGGATGCGGCTGCGGTTGTTGCGGATGCGGCCATGGATTTCGCCGCTTCTTTACCGCCGAAGAGAGGCGGGAATCCCTGGAGAACTACAAGGAGCAGTTGAAGAAGGAATTGGCGGGTCTCGAGGAACGGATCGAGGAATGCGAATGCAAATGAGATCGGCAATGAAGGTGGAAGTATCCACCATCAAGCCTTCTAAACAGGGTGGTATCAGCAGCGAATATCGTGGTTAGCTGACCATCACTACACTCAATCGTGGCCAGACTGGTGAAAACACCGGGCTGGCCACGACAGCAGATGCGTTAAAATAGCACGAGGACAACGAACGACCTTCAATAGGTTCCAGGAACGATTATGCAGTCTAGTAGAAACATCAAGGGATTATTGCTTGACATTTTGAACTATGCCATCGCTGGGAAATGACTTCGAGAACAGATATCTGGTACCCCCGACGGGATTCGAACCCATGCTTCCGGCTCCGGAGGCCGACGCTCTATCCAGCTGAGCTACGGGGGCACCTAGAGTAACTTAGATATATGTGGGCGCTATTC
>DAOWAG010000355.1 GCA_030634715.1 Candidatus Aegiribacteria sp.
CTGAGATCATCAATGATTTCATGTTTTCCTCTTCCGAAGGAGCGGTATACGGTCCCTATTTTGAAGAATCTTCCTATCGCATGGCACGCCTGGTTGAGATCGGATACCTGCCTGATTCTGTACATGCCAGACATATTCTGCTCCAACCTGACAACAATACGGATGCAACAAGGTTGACTGCGCTTGCAGACAGCCTTCAGAATGTCCTGACAAGCGGAGGGGATTTTGCAAACCTTGCCAGGCTGTATTCAACCGATGGAAGTGCACAGGAAGGTGGAGACCTTGGATGGTTCCCTGAAGGGCAGATGGTTAAACCTTTCAGCGATTCCTGTTTTTACGGCGAGACAGGTGAGATATTTCAGGTGCAGACTCAGTTTGGCATACACCTGATTGAAGTCCTTGCGAAAAGCAGGAAAGTAAAAAAAGTCAAGATAGCCTATCTCAGCCGCAATGTTGAACCCAGTTCGGAAACCTACCAGAACGTGTATTCACAGGCTGTGAAATTTGCCGGCCTCAATAATACATACGAAAAATTCAATACTGCTGTATCAGAACAGAACCTGACCAAGCGGTACGCTAATGACATCACCGCATCCCAGAAGACCATTACAGGTCTTGAGCAACCCCGGGCGTTGATTCGCTGGGCATTTGAAGCAGAACTTCATGACATATCGGAAGAGATTTTCGAGATCGGCAACAAATATGTTGTCGGAGCTGTCAGCGGAATTCGTGAAAAAGGAATTGCCCCACTTGACCAGGTAAGGACTGAGATCGAGCTTGAGGTCAAGAAGATTAAAAAAGCTGAATTGATAAGTGAAGAATTCAATGCCTCTGTAGCTTCCATTCAAAACATAGATGATCTGGCAAGCGAAATGGGACTTACTGTGGTGGATGCCAATAATGTCAATTTTGCTTCGGTCTCTGTTCCATCAGCCGGAATTGAACCAAATGTGATCGCTACCGCCTCGGTACTGGCTCCGGATCAGTTATCACAACCAGTAAACGGGAATAATGGTGTTTATGTGATCGTAGTAAGCAATATTATTGATCCTGCTGAGACAGAGCTAGTATCACAGAAATCCAGAATGTCAAGTCTCAGGGAATCCCAGGCCAATTATGAGGCCTTCGAGGCACTTCGGGAGGCAGCCAATATCAAGGATAACCGGGCGAAATTTTTCTAGTCTACATTATCGTGAAGATATGCATTGTCTTCACGTAACTTGGAATTCTTTTCATCATCTTCCGAAAGGGAATACTTTGAGATCTTGGATTCCTCAGAAGGTTTTGTCTTATCCAGTTTTACCTTCTTCCTGACAAAGGCAGGTTCATTTTCCAGTTGATCAATGGTATTGTCCTTCGACGCTTTGCTGTAAAGTTGTTCTTTTACCTGTTCATGGGATTTCTTCAGTTTCTTAACCCTGTCCGAAATGTCTTTCGGATTCCTGGTATTTTCCCGGAGTGATTCTTCCTTGTCATAGAGTATGAACTGCTCTTTCTCTTCCCCTGAAATATCAAACTCAAAGGTTTTCTGAACATTCGATTTATCAGCTGTATCTATGGTCTCCTTGTCTGTAACTGTGAAAAGATCCTCCTTGACCGGCTCGGATTGATCAGGCAAATTAATTTTATCCGATTTTTTCTTCTTGATATATAATTCAGGGATACTGTTGGTTTTGAATCCAGTAGCGATGATGGTGACCGAAATCTCTTCTCCCAGGCTTTTCTCCATACCGGTGCCCCAGATAATCGTGGCATTTCTGGAAGCAGAATGATTTATGTAATCGGTGATCTCACCTACCTCATCCATGCTGATCTCATCTTCACCGGAGGTGATATTGAGCAATATATTATCTGCGCCCGTGATATCATTATTGTTCAGCAAAGGAGAATTCAGGGCGGTCTCGATGGCCTTGACCGCACGGCCTTCACCCGTGGCGGTTCCTGAACCGAGGATAGCAACACCACTGTCTTTCATGACGGTCTCAACGTCTGCAAAATCAACGTTGATATAGCCCGGTAC
>DAOWAG010000303.1 GCA_030634715.1 Candidatus Aegiribacteria sp.
AAGTGGCGGAATTGGCAGACGCGCCAGGTTCAGGACCTGGTGAGGATTTTTCCTCGTGGGGGTTCAAGTCCCCCCTTCGGCACCAGAACAGGGATATCCGTTCAATCGGGTATCCCTTTCTCAGTTATGCAGTTTATTCCCGAACAAAGGGGGTGTTATTTATATCCCTCTCGGACAGTAAAGGATTATCAAGACCCCATTCAATGGCAAATCCCGGATCATTCCACGCAATACCATATTCATCAGTATTGTCGAAGTATCTGTTAACAACATAGATCAAGGTCATATCAGTGTGTGCTGCATAGCCGTGCGCTACTCCGGGTGGGATAAGAAGTCCGGTTGGTCTGCTTCCATCAAGTTCGAGTGAGAGTGAAACACCGTAGGTTGAGGATTCTTTCCTGATATCAGCCAGACCAGCGGTTATCTTACCCTGAACCGGAATCCAGAAATCGCTCTGATGAAGATGATAATGCAATCCCCGCAGAACGCCTGATTCAGAATGTGACAAATTCATCTGAATCTGACGGTCGAATGTATCCGGAATCCATTCTTTTCTGAAAACCTCGCAGAAATTTCCACGCTCATCCTGCAGCCTGTTTAAGTCAAAGAGATATACACCCTTTATTCTGCATTCTTCCTTCTTCAAGGAGTTTCTCCTTCCACTTGCATTCATGTTACGGGAAACACTAGATTGCATCTTTGAGCGAAGACTGTCAAGAAGGGATATTCTGTGAGAAGAAATGAACGAGTCACTATCCTGCTCGAAATGCTTCCTGTTCTGTACCCTGACGCTCGGTGTCTACTGAATTACGAAGGAAAACCGGAAAGACTTCTTATCGCTACGATTCTCTCAGCAAGAACAACCGATGCCGCTGTGAATGGAGTGACACCATATCTCTGGGAAACAGTCAAAGATATTGAAGGGCTCTCTTCAGCAAATCGAGAACTCATAGAAAATATAGTGCATCCACTCGGTTTCTTTCGATCCAAGACAAAATCAATTCAGAAAGCTGCTGCCTGGCTGATTGAACATAACGAGGTGGTTCCGGGGACGATTGATGAACTCATTACTATTCCCGGTGTCGGACGAAAAACCGCAAACGTCATCGTAGGAGAAGTATTTCACAAGCCGGCTATTATTGTCGATACTCATGTTAGCAGACTAGTGCTCAGACTTGATCTGACAAGAAAAACAGAACCTTCCAAGATCGAAGCTGATTTAAAGAGAATTCTTCCGAAAGACCGCTGGACATCCTTCAGCCATCAGCTTGGTTTCCACGGGAGAAAAGTGTGTCTGTCCAGAAAACCAAAATGTTCAAGCTGTGAATTCACTGGATTCTGTCCGAAGAAGGGTATATCACTCCTTAACACGCATCCATGATATGGAAGGACCCGTCTTGAAAGACGGGTCCCACAATTTGTAACAGTGAAAGAACGTTAGTCCAGATCTCCAAGATCCACAGGGAGATAGAGACCGTCCGCGCCTACCCACATTTCCCAGAATGTGTAAGTATCGCCGTCCTCATCTTCGCACTTGATGTCGTAATAGTCATTACCATCGACCCAGAATGTGAATTCATCACCTGAGTAAAGGATCTCGCTTCCGAGGCGGTCATCGCCCCACTCGCTGTAAGAGGAGGGATTGGCATAGATCCAATAGATGTCATATCCTCCGGTATCGTTGTAGATGGTTACGGGAACGTCACCGTATACGGTTTCTTCTCCTGAATAGCTCCCTGCGCTCAAATCCACTTCTCCGAGATCATCCAGTGTTACATTCCAGACGTATGTGCCGGAAACATCTACTCCGTATCTGATGTATTCATCGTCATCCTCATCGACAAGGCGGATATCGTAGATATCATTGGAAACGTTGAATGTTACCGAACTTCCTGATGAAATAACTTCATCGGAGTCCAACCAGTCATCCCCCCATGCATCATCATAGGTGGAACTAATGAAGACATACCAGATGTCATACCCGCCCGTATTGTTTACGATGCGGATTGAACCGGCAGACACAGAAAGAACAAGCCCAATTGCGGCAAGCAAAAGGATTGTCTTTTTCATTTCAACCTCCCTTAAGAATGAAATACAAAGATGAAGCTAAAACATTGTGATGTTTACTGTCAATCCCAAACAGTGGTGACTCTAATACTCAGATGAATATATTAGAATGTAAAATTAATCTTACGTAACAAATTAGAGGAATGGTTGAATAATGAAAACTGTATTAATGTTATTACTTCTCGTTTCACTGACGGTCTATCCTGCTACAATAACCAGTGAACTTCCTGCTGATATTATCAGCACCTGCTACCTGCAGGTTACCTCGGTCGGTGTAAGCCCGATAATGCAGGGCGCTTATCCCGGAACTGAGGCAGGATTTCCATCGCTTCCCGAGTTGCCATGG
>DAOWAG010000264.1 GCA_030634715.1 Candidatus Aegiribacteria sp.
ACCATCAATCCATACGTACTGTAGTATGATCACTCTGTCACCCGGAGTGACAAGTCTTGCGGCGGCTCCATTAATGCAGATCATACCGCTTGCACGAGGACCTTCAAGAACATAGGTCTCAAACCTGGCACCGGTGGATAGATCGGCAACCTGTACTCTTTCACCAGGCAGAATCCCTGATATGTCAAGTAATTCCCTATCAATTGTTATGGATCCTATGTAGTCAAGGTCAGCCTCAGTAATAACCATTCTGTGAAGTTTCGATCCAAGAAAGCACCTTTGCACGATCAGTCCTCCTTATAACTTGCATCAGGATCAAGAACAATGTTGTCAATAAGACGAGTCTTTCCGAAATAAGCCGAAACAGCAAGAAGTCCAGGACCATCAAGTTTTTCAACAGACTTCATCGTATCCTGATCCACAATCTCCAGATACTGAATAACCGCGAGGGGGGATTTTTCAATAATCTGCCGCGCAACTTCACGGAGTCGTCCGGCATCCCTCTCGCCCTTACAGGCAAGTTCGGCAGCTCTGGAAAGTCCTCTGAACAGGGCTGTCGCCTGCACTCTTTCAGCAGGTCGAAGATACCTGTTTCGAGAGCTCATGGCCAGACCATCGCGCTCTCTGTAGATGTCAGCTCCAATTATCTTTATAGCAAATCTCTGATCAAGAACCATTCGCTTAATTACAGCCAGCTGCTGTGCATCCTTCCTTCCGAATACCGCTATATCCGGCTGTACAATTCCAAAGAATATTGCGCATACCGTAGCCACTCCATCAAAATGTCCTGATCTGTACTTACCGCATAGAGTGTCGGTTAGATTGGAAACATGCACGGATGTCGAAAATCCATCCGGATAGATTGTGTCCTTTTCGGGAATGAAGACCGCGTTAGCGCCAACTTCCCCCAGTTTTTCAACATCATCTCCGAGTGTACGCGGATATAATTCGAAATCCTCATCCGATCCGAATTGAGCCGGATTCACAAATATTGAGACAATAACTCTGTCAGCATGTTCAAGAGCGAGGGAGACAAGACTCAGATGACCCTGGTGAAGCGCTCCCATTGTTGGGACAAAACCGATGGTCCTGCCGCTGCATCTCCAATGGTCCACTGTAATCCGGACATCTTCAACTGTTCTGAGAATCGGAATTCCACTCACTTTCGATCGCCAAGCCGGGGAACGTAACTCTGGATTCCCCCGGAAAAATTACTGACTGCTTCAAGGAGGCCATGAAAATCTTCACTATTCTGTCTGAAATCCGCATGATCAGTGTTTACGACGAGTGTCGGATGGACTCGGGCTCTGAAGAAGTAATCATTGTAAGCATCCGTTAGTTTCTTAAGGTATGACTGACTGATATCTGTTTCAAAAGACCTGCCTCTTCCCGAAATTCTTCGAAGAAGTGAATCGCAGGATCCCTGGAGATAAATGACCAGATCCGGCTGAGGAATTTCTTCAGCAAGGATAAGGGACAGTTTCTCATAGAGCGTGAATTCATCATCACTCAGATTGATTGAAGCGAATATCCTGTCTTTTGCAAACATGTAGTCAGCAACAATCATCTTCTGAAACAGGTCAAGTTGAATCAGCTTTTTCTGCTGTTTATACCTGCTCAGCATAAAGAATAACTGCGTCTGGAATGCCCACGCTTCTTTTTTCTTATAAAAGCGTGAAAGAAAGGGATTCTCCTCAACTTCCTCCAGCACTGCACCGGCACCCCACTGGGAAGCGAGAAGACTGCAAAGCGTTGTTTTGCCTACACCTATCGGCCCCTCAACAACTACATATCTGAATTCGGGTGTCAGCTGGAAACCTCCCAGAAACAACCTCTTTCAGGCATCTCGAATATTCTTTTTATCCTGCTTTTATCAGGACATACATCAATGAGTTGTTCAGGTGTAGAACCCAGCTTCGGTAGAATCCCGTCCCAGACCTCCGCCAGAGGTACAAGAACGAATTTTCTCAAGTGGAGCCTTGGATGAGGAAGTGTCAGGTTCTCCTCTTCCATAACAGTGTCCTTAAAAAGAAGCAGATCCATATCAAGTGCCCTGGCTGCGCCGTTCTTCTTTGAAGTAGAACCCAGATAAATCTCAGCTTCCCTGCAGTCTCGATGAAGCTCTTCTGCAGAGCCGAAGTAATTCCCCGAGATTACACAGTTATAAAAGTCATCACCAGCTACATCTTCCAATGGCTGACTCTCATACACTCCAGAGAGTTTGAATGTCCCCATTTTCAATCGCGAGAGAAGGAATCGAACTCCCTCCTGCAGATTGTGAATCCTGTCGCCCAGGTTACAACCCATTCCAACAGCAAATTCAGACATAATCACCACCCTCAATCGTAAACAGAGCTGATTCCATTTTCAGCGAAACTTGCGGGAAAGGCTTGGTCACGGTAACTTTCCAGCAGCCATCGGGATAATCCTTAAGAAGCGATCTGAGAATATCTGAAGCCAGTTCCTCAATATAATCGTATTCCCGTTCAGAAAATTCAGCCAGAATATTGCATATCTCAGTATAATCAATTGACATACCATCTTTTATCTCACCTGACCAGCGGATATCAACGGGAATGTCACTGTCTGAAATCTTCTCGAACAGCTCACTTCCAAGCTTCAACCGGATTATCACATTCTTAAGTGTAAGCTGACCCTTCATTCAACACCTTTTTTCAACCAGGCTCTTAT
>DAOWAG010000266.1 GCA_030634715.1 Candidatus Aegiribacteria sp.
TCCTGCAAGCTCTTTCCGCAGCTGATAAACGCAAATACAGATAACAGGATTGCTATGATATTCCTGAACATATGAGGTTATCCTTCCTTAATTATACTAACAAGTTAATACTAGATAATCTCAAAATGTCAAGTATTTCAATAAATTTACCGGCTGATATCGATGTCCGTTTTATAAGTGGGTGGCACTCATTGCTGAAGTTAAGTACTGCCCCGATCCCGGGTTTCTATGATCATGACTCTGGCATTGGAAGAGGAGTCGTTCTGAAAGTGATGTCTTTCAAAGGCATGCACTATGACGGTGTCACCCTCTCCAAGAATGTGCATCGATCCATCACCGTCCATGAACATCAACTCACCCTGCAGAAGCGTCAGTATCCTCTGAGAGTCGTATTCCCGTCGTGGCACCCTTCCTTCAGAAAGGATAGTAAGTACCCTCACAGTGATACTGTTACAGCCCTGTGCCGGGCCAGCAATGATTCGCGAAGTGACGTTTTTGTAACCAGCGTCCATCTCGCGTTTTTTTCTTAATGATTTCGCGGGGATGACATTTGCCATGCTTCTACCTTCCCGGTCCATATGTAAGGGGTGATCCGATTGAGACTGTCCATCTGCTGTGCCATTCAGATGACCATCCCCAGCTGATGACTGCCGGTCCCATTGGAGTTCTCAGTCCGGCTGAAAGCCCTGCTCCCCATGTTGATTCTCCATCATCGATCTCCAATGCCGAATCCCAGTCCCATGCCGCTCCAGTCTCAACTGAAAGGAAGAAAGGGCCGTTAAGATCCCTTTGGAATCTGGCAAATCCAGCCAGTCTCTGTCTGGCGGGAAGGGAATTCCACGGCATGCCTGGAATGGATCTCGAAGCGGTAAGTCTGCTGTCCTGCCAGTTCCATGTTGTTCCACCCAGCAGCTGTCCCCAGAATGTGAGCTGAATCGTTCCCTTCCTGAGAAACGGAAAGGCCGATTCAAAGTCATAATCAAGAGATCCGTGCTTATGAGATCCAAGAGGTGCCCAGTACAATCTTGTCCTCAGTCTGATACCGGACCTCGGATTCACCGGATCGGACATTGTTTCGTTTGTGTGACTTATAAACACAGACGGAAATCCCTCAGGATCACCGGAGCCATACCGGTGCAGAGATCCGGAAATTCCAAATTCGGTCAGCCCTGACCATCCGGTCGAGAAACCCTTTGCGGCACTTGCTTCAACCATTGTTGATACTCTGTCGTAAGCAGTCCTATCCCTTTCGAAAAATATTGCCTTCATCTGCCTTGCAGTAATCGAGTAATCCGTAATCCAGCTCCTGTTCCCTGAGGATAGATCAAGCAGACGGATCTCACCAAAGAGATACCTGTCGCCTCCTCCAATGTTCAAAATGAAGTGATTCCCCGCATTCAGGAAATCGAGATGTCTGTAAGTAAGCCTGGCATCAAAACCAAATTCGTCACAGTATGTGAGACCTATACCAACGGACGAAGGCTCTCTCACTACAAATGTATAGATAATGTCAACAGATCCTGAATCAGCCGAGGGTTCCAGTCTGTAATCAACTCTGTCAAAAAGTCCTGATGCGTAGAGTTTCTCCGCAGCTTCCCTGAGTTTGTCAGTGGATGCTTCATCGCCTCTGGACAGTATGAACCAATCATGAACAACACCGTCTGATACTTTTTCAAGACCGGTGAATCGCACATTGCCAACCATGTAGTGCGGCCTGGGATCAACACTAAGACTGTGTTGTGGAGATCTCCTGGGTATTTCAGGATGTTCTCTCAGGTAATCGAGCATCTGATTGTATCCCATATCTATCAGACTGTCAGCCGCTTCGCTTGTGAAAGCATAACTTCTAGCCTCGTGGAGATCCGGTCTGAAATAGAAATCAGGTTCCACTCTGTATAGACTATTCACCCTCTGGGATAGAGCGTTGTAAGTTAAGCTTCCAACCTGAATCATTGTCGGATTTTCTGGGATTTCAGGGCTTCCTGATGAAATATCCACCGCGAGCACAGGATATTCCCACGTCTTTTTCGCAACATCCACGGGAATGTTATCACCAACTCCTCCATCAACAAGTAGCATTTCATCCATTCTCACTGCCGGGAACACAGCTGGAACTGCCATTGAGCTGAGCTGGCATACAGCCAGGTTTCCTCTTGAATGAATGATCCGTTCATGGCTGACCAGATCAAAAGCCACAAGCCTGAGTGGTATTGGCAGAGAATCGAAGTGCATTCCATAATCAACCTGGACAGGACCGGTAAGAGATGAGAGAAGGGATGAAACGCGTTGAGTTGAAATCGCGCTGCGTGGCAGGACAGGTGAAAATCCTTTCAGGTGAAGAGTTAGAATATCATGCGATCGAGATAAGCGAAGCGGCAGCATTGCGAGTCTGGTATCCGATGCCGAGGAAAACAACCAGGCCCAGTCGGTATTCCGCACCAGGGAATCTATGAAAGCTGGAGAATATCCGCTGGAGTAGAGCCCTCCTATAAGAGATCCCATGCTGGCGCCTGTGACTGTTCGAACCTGAATCCCTTCTTCTTCCAGAGCCAGAAGAACACCTACATGAGCGAAGCCGCGGGCACCACCTCCCGAAAGAACAAGTGAAACGCCATCTCCAGGGTCAAACCGAATTATGCTAAGAAGAACAAGTATCAATTGCTGGATAA
>DAOWAG010000371.1 GCA_030634715.1 Candidatus Aegiribacteria sp.
ATATCCATATCAATGTTCACAAGTTCCCATTCAGGATTGTACATCAGCTTTTCCGCTTGATTCAGCAATCGCGACACACCGGTTTCAGTTCCAGTGACGCAGACTGCTGCTATCCAGGCTCTCTGGATCAAATCAGGGGGACCAACCTGCGCCACTGAGAAACCCATATTTGAAAGCCGATCTTTCAGTGACCGAAGATATCCTCTTCTATCCTTGAGTGTTCTACAGCCCCTGAAGTAGAGTTCCACTCTGATGAGACCGATTACCGTATCAATTCTTTCATTTCGCATAAATGTAATATAGGTGCTTTTGTGCTGATTACCGAAGTGTACTGTGAAATATTGCTGCTTACTTATGGATTTTTCAATCCTGTTCTTAGTTTATTTCGCACTTCCCGCTTAACTCTCGCGGCGAGTACATCTTCATGAGCGCATATAAATTTCTCCACTTCAGTTGGATCATGAACAATGAGCGCTCGAAGTGCCCAGGATAAGGCTTTAACAACCATATCGTCATAATCCGAAATCAGCATACCGCATATGTCCAGGGTATTGCGGACATCTCCTCTTCCGCCATGAGATATAACGTTCAAAGCCACAGTACTGACAAGCGCTGCTCGTCTCCACCAGCGGTCTGCTGAGCACGCCCAATCACGAATCGTATCTTCAGATATTAATCCATCCCGCCATGCCGGTCCTGACAGCGTGCGAGAGAAGCAGTCCACAGATGACCAGCTGTTTATACCTTGCCCGAGAGCCTCAAGACTCTGCCTGTCCAGAGAATGAAATGCGTCAGGATGATCCTGAATCAGTTCGTAAGCAGACCAGCGATGCTTACCGGAAGTCAGAATCAAATGCGCTATCTCAAGAACGTACACTGCATCCTTATCATGAAGCCTCTTTGAATATTTCCTACGTAATTTCCTCATTCCAGCTGTTCTCAAATCAGGATGCGATTCAAGTTCATTGATGAATTCCCTGACGAAATCAATCGGTTTCAAAGTAAATTTCCTTTCAAATTGCTATTCATCTATCGCTCCCTTTGGACATGCCTTCATGCATAAACCGCAGAATCTCTTGTATTCACCCATGTCATCAGTAACAATCCGTCTGCATTTGTTAACATCATATGCGTTTTTCGAGATAGCTCCAGCCGGACAGATTATCGCACAGGCCATACAGTTCCCACACTCTCCAGAAAACGTGCGTTCGGTGAATTCCAGATCATCTCTGGTGAAGATGGTGCCAATTCGCACCCTTGGCCCGAACCTTCCCGTAACCAGAAGTGATGATCTTCCAATCCAGCCAAGACCTGCGAGATGAGCTAGAACCTTCTGAGAAACTCCCTGTTCGCGAAGTCTCAGCTCTTTATCTACGTCACCGTAGAGCTCGAAGTGATATTCACTGCACTCCTCAATGATAGCTCTATAGACAGCTTTCGTCCTTTTCCTCAGATCCTTCTTGCAGATTTTCATTAATCCGTCATCGGGAAGAGCAGCGATTGCGGCAGTGTTATAGGGGAGACAGAAGGCTATGCATTTATATCCGTCAGCGGATTCAATTGCCTCACTCAGGGATACAATGCCCCAGAGTGGAACTTCATGCTGTTTGAATAAGTTTTCAAGCATCATTGTCTTTCATCATCGCTCAGCTTGAATGAATACATTATTTGCCTTTTTTGGACACCATCTACTTTTGAATACAATCAATTTGAAGGGATATTCGATTCGTCAGTAAGAACCCACGCTTCCTTGCACCCAAGCTTCCTGCCACATTGGAAAAGCAACTTAAGGAGAGCATCTGCAATTCCCTTCCGGTGGACTGCTTTTGGCACAGCATTTTTATTTGTCCAAAGCTCTTGTGGCTTGTCCGGATGAATGTAATTAACCGCAGAG
>DAOWAG010000423.1 GCA_030634715.1 Candidatus Aegiribacteria sp.
AACGAACTGGTAAGGGTGAAGGCCGGTTTCAAGGCCGACCTGATCCTTGTCAACGGTAATCCCCAGGAGAACCTCAAACTGCTCTACCCGACGGGCACAGGTGTGGAGATAAATGGGCAGCACAGCTGGGGCGGCACGGTCGAATGGACCATCAAGGACGGCTTTCTCTACAAGGGCTCGATTCTGATGGAAGAGGTCAGGCAGATGGTAGAGGAGGCGCGATCCTCAGAACCACCTGAATGAACCATTAAGATGATGGAATAGAAATCTATATCTACTCCGGGTATCCGATCCTCTCAAAGGGGTTCACTACTGATGTGATCATGTTCCGCGAGTGAGCTGCAATCCTTTTCAGGAAACGCAGATATAGTGCAACAGTGACCAGGTCATTAGCCGCAAGATCAGGATATTTTCCTTTCATCATTTCAAAGGTCAACTCGTCGCATTGCCTGGAGACTTCTTCTTTGTAATCCGTCATAAGCTGCCTGGCGAGCTTAATATCATCGTTTTTGAAACAGTAAATAGCCTCGTCCAGTATTTCTGTCACTTTCTTTTCAATTGGCACCAATTCTGCTTCTACACTTCCAGCTTCAAGCCTGGCTGGATGATGAACAGCAAGATCATAGATATTCTTAGCGTAGTCTCCGATCCTCTCAATATCGACTACTATGCTCACCAGAACGAGGCCTGAGGTGAGTTCCGCCTTTCCACTTATTGTAAGATGGGTCATGACCTTCCTGCGCACATCCCGCTCGAAAGCGTTTATCTTCTGATCAGCGGCGTAGATATCCAGATCAACATCTGCACTATCAGATTTGCGCAGAGACTCGACTGAAGCGACATACATTTTCTGCGAAATATCAAGCATTTCATGACACTCACCCAGTGCCTGGCTGTAGAGGTCACCCTCTTTAAAAACTGCAAACAGTTCCTTAAGCATTACTACTCCCTCCTCCCAGAAGGATAACAAGAATCGGTAGAAGAAAAAACAACACCAGAATGAATATGATAGGAATAAGTCTGTTCTTCACAGCCAGTTGTGACAGGGCATCAGCGGCCCTGATGGGGATGTGACGTATGGTCTTAATGGGCCAGATGATCAATCCGGCCATGACATTGAAAAGAAGATGTGCGATTGAAACCGTCAGAGCCGATACGTTGCCTGTGGCAAGAGCAGCCAGGTTGGCGGTAATAGTAGTTCCGATGTTAGCGCCTATCGTATAGGGAAAGACCTGGTAAATGGTCAATACCCCCGCTCCAACCAGGGGAACAACGAGTGAAGTTGTGACAGAACTGCTCTGAACCATAAATGTCAGGCCCGCACCGAACAGAAAACCACGGAAGGCGGTCTTGAAAATATATGTGTCGAAAAATGCTTCGATCTTTTCCAGAACAAGTGCTCTCAGCAACTTGACTATAGAATAGAGCATGTAGAAAGTAATCGCGATACTCAGCAGCAGCATTAACCACGGATTATTGAACACCAATGACTCGAGCAGTTCCACAACAGGATTCACCACTATCCTGAGCGGATC
>DAOWAG010000165.1 GCA_030634715.1 Candidatus Aegiribacteria sp.
GTTGATTCTTGAGTCAGCAGATGATTATTCATGGTATTGAGGCTGTTGTTCTAGGCCTTGCAGTAGGGCTTATTCTCTGGCTGATCAGAAAACATTCACCTGGAAGCAGACTGAAGCTCTGGATTCTGCTGGCAGGGATTGCCGGGGCATCATATCTTGTGATGAAGATGTTCGGTGTACCGGGAGAATCAACTTTTTCCAGAATAGCTCTTGCTGCGACAATTATGCTCGGCGCCAATACGGTTCTGCAGGTTCTGAACCTGCTGCTATGGGACTATCTTCTAAAAAAACAGGGTGATATTCACATTCCAAGACTGATAATAGACATGATCAACTTCGTTGTTCTGGCTATTGTTGCAGTAGCTATTCTTAATGGAATATTCGGAGTCAAGCTTACCGCCTTCCTTGTTACGTCGACCGTTCTCTCCGCTGTTATCGGACTTTCACTTCAGGATATACTGGGCAATCTATTCGCGGGTCTGGCTCTGCAGATGGAGAGGCCCTACAAAGTTGGTGAATGGATAGGTGTAGGTGAAGAAGAGGGTATAGTCGTGCAGATGAACTGGAGGACTCTCACCATCAGAACAAGAGCGGGAGATCATGTTACAATTCCAAACGCCACTGTATCGAAGAATATCGTTGCCAATTACTCCCGCCCCAATAGACACCATATGTGCAGGATAGAAGTAGGAATGGCCTACACTCATTCACCAGGATACATAAAAAAAGTGATTTCCCGGATATTCGTGAAAATTGATGGAGTTCTGAAGAAACCGGTTCCTCAGGTTTTGCTTGATGAATTTGATGATTACACTGTCAACTATGATGTACGTTTCTGGATCTCGGAATACTACAGAAAATATGAAATTGAAGATGCAGTCAGAACTCATATCTGGTATAACCTTCGAAGGGCTGGACTCTCAATCCCCTTCCCGATCAGGGATGTAACAGTCAGAACTGTTCCAGAGGATCACGAAACCAGAATCAATGAACTGCTAAAAGCAGAAATATTCAATGAGCTCGGAAAAGTGGAAATGTTCAAACTGCTTAACGACGAACAGATGCTGAAACTTGCTGAGAGTTCCACCAAACATCTCTATTCAAAGGGAGAATTACTTGTCCACCAAGGGGATTCAGGTGATTCCCTGCTAATTATCTCTGAAGGTAGCGTAGAGGTTTATATCTCGGATAGCTCCGGTAGAAAAACTCATCTTGCGGACCTTCATGAGGGAGATTACTTCGGCGAAATGAGCCTTCTTACAGGTGAACCCCGCTCCGCATCGGTCTCCGCGATATCCGAAACTGAAGTAATCGTTGTTAGAAAAGAAGGACTGGCCGACCTGCTGGAAACGGAACCCTCGATACTTGAACCGCTCTCTGAGATGCTGGAAAAGCGACTGGAGGATATTTCAAGCATAGTTATGGACAGGTCAATCGAGGAGCAGGAACGCGAACAACCCGCTCAAAAGGAACATCTCCTCGGCAGAATAAGGGATTTCTTCGGGATAAGATAGAAATTATCTGCTTCTACTCTATTCATTTTCTCTCCAGCCAAAGCTTCGAATAACCTTCAACAATGGCGCAGCTGTTCTCTGAAGGATTAATGTCTCCTGATGTGTAATTTGAAACGGGCAATATCTGATGAATAGTTTATACTGATTTCACCTTCCACAACTCCTTTTTCAAGAGTGTCGAAGATATCGGTTGCAAGATGACCTGATGGACCTTCATGCAAACCGCTGAAGTCAAGAATGATAGAAGTCGCATTGTCTCCGATTCCACCGAATCCAATTGCGGGTCTTCTGTTGCTGTCCCTCATGTAGATCGAGTTTATTGGAAGAAGTCCATTCTCACTGCTTAACATCAGATTGCCGTATTCATCAGTTGTCAGGAATGGATCCTCCGGAAGACCAAGATCACTGGGATCCGCTCCGATTATTTCAACATCAAGCACCGGTACCTCCGGATGGACTCCATCCAACAGGTAGAGGGATAGAACATCGATAGTTCTTATTACAGGAGCGGTAGGATATAATGTGCATCTGTAAACATTATCAGAGCAGGACATTACCCTTCCTGATAGAGTCAGATTGTTACCATTATCAACGGGGATTGTGATATAGACAGATGGTTCTATAAGCAGGTTATCCATACCTCCAAGCCTCAGCTGACGTTCTGAAAGATCAAGTTCATTAAGAGGCGGAAAATCTGATTCGATATACCAGCCCTCTTCAGTTTCAGTAGCTTTCGCAACCAGGAATTGACTGACTCCGGCGAACCAGATGTCAATCTCCACAATTCGTTCATTCAAGGAGTTGTCAGAGCAGAGATTCTCAAGCTCTTCTCTGCTCAGAACACCTGGTTCGAGCAGGAAAGCGTTGAAATCGTAGAACCCTTTGAGCAAATAAAAACCATTACCTGGAAATCCCAGAATCTGCAGATTCCCGCTGCTGTCAGGAATGAGAAGTTTTTCTTCTCCCTCTGTAAGGTCAAAGGCCATACATGAGCCCATTTCCCAGAAATCGATATTGAGTGTATCGCCGGTGAATGCATCTCCAAGAAATGCTTCCTTTACAATAACGGTGACTGAAGTGTCTCCGACTTTCATTATCAAGGCTTCGTATATCCATGGCAGATCGGCAATTGACGTCTCCAGATCTTCGAACCACGGTTCAGCAATAACTGCTGGAGAGGAAATCGCTGTGATCGCTAACAGAAGCATGATCATTCTTCCAGACATGAAGTTTCCTTTCTCCTCTTTATTACAGATACAGACCTTACCTGTATAAATTCCATTTTCCTATCGTCGGATAAGGGCTACCAGCAGTCGAAGTGAATTTTTTCTTTCCTGAATCGATCCTCGGGTTCAGGATCTTCAGCAGGGACACCTATCGAGATCAGAGCGACTGGAATGATATGATCTGGAAGATCAAACAGTTCTATCATCCCTTTCGTCCTTTCTTCTCTTGGGTAGACACCAAGCCAGACAGCTCCAAGGTTCTGGTGAACCGCTTCGAGAAGAAGGTTCTGAACAGCTGCTGAACAATCCTGTACAATGTATCCAGGTTCGCTTTGCAGCTTAGCGTTGCCACACACGAGAATGGCAGCTCCGGCATTCGGAACCATTTTTGAGTATGGATGGAATTCCGGGATCTTATTCAGTAACTGTTGCTGAGTGATTACTACGAATTCCCATGGCTGACAATTGCGAGCAGAAGGAGCCTGCATAGCGGCGCGAAGCAGTGATTCAATCTTATCAGAAGGAATCGGTTCATCTCTGTATTCTCTGACACTGCGTCTTATTCGAATTTCTCTCAACATAGAGTCCCCTTTCAGATCAATCTACCCATGTTTCAAATGAGTCAACCTTGTCGAGACAAACACCATCAAAACCGGAGTCGATAATTCGTCCGATGTATAAATCATCACTTCCGGAAATGATCTCCTGAGTTGATATCACGGATGCATTTTTTGCTCAGCCTTTTACAACACCTAGCGGCTTCAGCCTGACAACAGGCACTACGAGATCCCGCTGGGCTTCCATCACATCTTCTATGTTCTTGTAAGCTGCTGGAGCCTCGCTGAGATCAAGTGCAGGAGATCCATGTTTCTTCCGACCGTATCCTCTGTATCTTTTCCATCCTTCAAAGACAATACCTTTCATTGATCTGTCGCAATCGCTGATGGAAAGCTTTCTGGAAGCTTCTCTTCTGCCCATTACCCTTCCGGCTCCATGCGAGCAGCTGTTGAATGAATCAGGATTCCCGAGACCCTCGACGATGTACGAGAATGTACCCATGCTGCCTGGGACAATTCCCTTCTGACCTTTCCTTGCTGAAGTTGCTCCTTTCCTGTGAACCCAGACCATTCTGCCGAAGTGTTCTTCCAGAGCTGCGTAATTATGGTGTATATTTATTTCCGATGAGAAACTGACCGCTCCTTTCACTTCCGTGAATATCTCTTTGAAATATATCATGAGCCTTCTCCGGTTCTCGGCGGCGTAATCCATTGCGAA
>DAOWAG010000211.1 GCA_030634715.1 Candidatus Aegiribacteria sp.
ATCATCGTACCCGTAGTGGGTTTCTTCAAGCGCAATGGGACCCGGATTGAGCTTCTCCAGCGGATATCCCTCACTTGGACGCAGCTCCCAGTCACCGTAATCACTGCAGCTTGCGTATTTACGATCAATGCCTGCAGATGTAACGGGACCATAGACACATGTCCAGAAATCACCGGACCAGAGATAGCTGCTGCCCTCTCCGCCCGGCCATTCCATGGATGGATAGTTTGTCCATGGGTCACCAAATAAACCCATATTCAGAAAGGCACTCCACACGTTGCTCAGGTTGTGCAGAACCCACACTGCCGGTGGGCGATCATCGGTCATGCTCCGTGGCATTGACACTTCCTGCACTTCCCTGGCAAGGCCGGTACCTGCAAGTGCGAACACTGCAAGTACCGTGAGTACCAGGAACCCGCGAGTGTACCTGGAGTTCCTCATACTCTACTTCACCTCCAATTCATATTTCGCGAACCGCGGGGACCCCTTCTGGCCACCTCGGTCTGCTTCGCGATTGCTGTTATTATTACAGTTATCATCTTTAACACTTCTCTAATCCGTAAGAGTGAAATTAACAGTGAACGTTGTCCAGACACCTACCGGAATACTGTTGTTCTGAGCTGGTGTCCAGGACGTATTCCAGGCTGCTGTTAAAGCTGCTTGATCCAGCGAGTTTACTCCGCTCGAATTGTAGAGTCTCACATCCGAAACGGAACCGCTGGCTGATACATAAATCCACAGAGTGACTGTTCCCTCCACTCCTGCCTGGGCAGCCATTTCCGGATAAGCCGGGCGGGGCTGGTAAGTGCAGACGGGAAGCACCTCAGCAGGCATGAACCTGGGAGGTCCCATCTCCTCAGACTGTCCAGCTCCAAGCTCATCGCCCTGATCAATCGTTTCGACTGTTTCGAGTCCGGTTGTATCAGCATCCAGAGACAACGTTATATCCTGACTAATTTCCTCTACCATTTCTTCAGTTTCCTGCTCGATCTCTTCCTGTTCTTCCTCAACTTCCTCCTCCTGTTCCTCCACGGTATCATCAAACGCAATGTCTGTTTCAACCGCTTCCATTTCGGAATCAGAGGTACGAGTTGAAAGCCTTCCCAGCTCGCTTGCGGGGAGGAGCTCGAAGAACATTATCAGGATGGCCAGCGCAATAACTACTCCCAGTTCGAATCTCAGGGAAGGGTGCCCGAATTCAGTTCTATTCTCAGACATCATCCCTCCTTCAATTGTACAGTCCGAGCTCTTCAGCATTGAACTGAATGCTGTAAAGCTCTTCAAACCGCATGGAGTTAAAAAGACTGACCATATCTTCCATCGGAACCCTTGAATCGATATTGAGCACAACAACATCAAGTTCTTTATTCTGCTCACGCCAGAACTTGTTACTC
Organism: Candidatus Aegiribacteria sp.; assembly: GCA_030634715.1. Next base: position 1,395 of record DAOWAG010000211.1, read on the forward strand.
AACCTGCTAAGCTGCTCAGCAACCTGAGGCAGAGGCATGTCGTAATCACCGATTCTAGCTACCAGTTCACTGTCATCGTTCCCGGGTTCAACCTGCTTGATCCATACGGTCACGGTCAGGAACTGCTTCCCAAGCTCACTCATAACCTGCTGGTGTGCCTGGGGGAAACGGACTCTCAGTCCTCCTTCTTCCTTGAAAAGAGTAGTGGCCATGAAGAAGACAAGCAGCAGGAAAACAATGTCAGCCATCGTTCCTGTGAAGATGGTACTTCCTACTTTCATTCTGCTTTTGAACTTCATTATGCTCCACCTCCCAGTCGTTCCTGGATTGTGATACCGGTCCTGCTGACACCATTCATGCGCAGGACATCAAGGGCTTTTACCATGCCTTCATAATCACAATCAGGGAAGAATTTGAGGATTACTACAAGTTCGCTTTCCCTTACCACGGATGCAATATCCCCCTGCCTGATGTCAGACAAGACAAGTGTATCCCCGAAGGCAACCTCTCCGAAAATGGGGTCATCCTCAACAGGAGTCTCACTTCCCAGAAAGGTCCGGATAATACCGGGCCTGACAACGGGGATAAGATTCTCCGCGGCAACAGCTGTTTCCAGGGAACTGAATGTTCCGGATGGAACTCCCTTTGCCACTTCCAGATTATTCAGGAGTCTGTCCGTACATGCTGACAGTGCTTCAGCTCTGTCCGCGGCAAGAATCCTGATACCACTATGCAGGGTAGTATCCTGGAGGCTTACATCCTCTCCGGCTCTAGCCCTTTGCAGCGGACCATCCGGTGGCGTCTGATCAATCAGGGCCACGTACTCATTGGCTCCCCACTGCTTGATAGTCATGACAAGCCTGTTCGCTTCGTCAATCACAACCTCTTCCGTCTGTTCATCAGGCTTTTTGGGAAGTTTGTACGAGATGCCTTTCTGAACTTCAAAAGTCGTTGTGACCAGGAAGAAGATCAACAGCAGGAACGCAATGTCGGACATTGAGGCGTCGGGGATTGCCCCGCTTGCTCTCGGTCTGTTACGTATCCGCATCCGTGCTCCTTAAAGCTGCTTCAGGTGCTCCATCTCAGACAGCGTATCCACAAGGAATATGCTGGCTTCTTCCATATCGATCACGAACTTGCCAATCCGGGATATGAAGTAGTTATGAGACATCTGGATTGGAATTGCTATAACAAGTCCTGTTGCGGTAGTTATCAGGGCTTCCTGAATACCACCTGCTACAAGGCTTGCCTCAACGTTCTTAGCGGCGGCTATCTCACCGAAAGCTTTAATCATACCGGATACTGTTCCAAGGAAGCCCAGCATCGGGGCAATACTTGAAACGGATGCAAGTACGACTATTCCTTTTTCAAGGTAAGCCATCTCAATTCCGCCAGCACTTTCAACCGCTTTTTCAACGGCTTCAAGGCCTTTATCATGACGAAGCAGTCCTGCGTGTAGAATGGATGCTACAGGTCCGCTTGTACGCTCGCAAAGTTCTTCGGCTCCCTTAACGTCTCCTTTGCGGATGAATCCGCCGAGTTTTTCAAGGAATGAGCCAACATCTATCTTCAGTTTGCCGTAGGTTATAAACCTTTCGACAGTTACTGCTATACCGATCAGCAGAGAAAGCAGGAGTGGATACATGAAGTTTCCACCGGCAATGAACAGATCCTTAAGATCCATACTTGCGCTCTGAGCTCTTGCTACTTCCTCACCCACAGGGATGCTTTCATCCGCTGATCCAGTCTGTTCTTCTTCGATCTCCGCAGCAATTTCCTGATCTGCGGTTTCCTCATGACCGGGTTCCTCAGGCTGTGCCCATACAAGGGCTGTCAGCACGAGGAACAGAAGCAGGAATTTTCGCATCTAATATCACTCCTTCTTTACACTCAGATACACGGGGATCATTACCCCCTGTCTGAATGGAA
>DAOWAG010000023.1 GCA_030634715.1 Candidatus Aegiribacteria sp.
TAGGCCGAATATGAGGACGTGTAGTACGAGCCGTTCTTCTTGAGGAGCGTCCTTTTGCCGTCGCCTTCCATGAGGGTGAAGGCCCCGTCGGCGTTCGCCGTGACCCTCACGTCGTAGCTGTGCGTCCATCCCTTCCCGAGCGGTCCCGAGTATGGGTCGAGGCTGTTATAGGACATGGTGAACTGGAAGGTCCTTTCACGGAAATAGATGACCTTGAGATCCGCAGGGATCCTGCATTCCCCATTAGAGTCACTGTTCAGTTCTACAAGGCTACTTCCAACGGGATTGCTTCCCAGGATGATATCGATGAAATTGCCGAAGAGATCCAGAAAGTGTACGATCAGGGCTCTTATGTTGGTTCCCTTGTGGTTCCCGATCCCGGATCCTACAGACCTACCGACTGGGACAGAGCATCCGTACCAAGGAGACTGAACAGATACTGGAACCTCGTACGTAACAACTACCTCAGATGGATGGGAAGAAGAGACATCATCAAATAAACAATAGGGGTCGGGGCTAACATCTAAACATTTCTAATGCGGGGACACGCACCAGAGCATGCATGTCCCCGCTCCTTGGAAACCCCGCACCTTTCTTCTAGATTACACGAATGATGAAACGAGCATCTGAACGGAGACACTGGGACGATTTCTGGAGAAGAGATCGTGACCTTGACGAGATTTACGATAACGATGGCCGTATACCTGAAGAAATCCTCAAGCGAATGGATATCAGAGATATCATCGTAATGGAGGTCGGTGCCGCGACTGCAAGGGACAGTGTCATTCTCGCTGAAAACGGAGCCTTTTCGGTAGCGCTTGATTACTCCCACGAAGCCCTCAGACTTGCCAGGGAAGCAGCTGAAAGAGCTGATGTTCGATTGCTTCTTGTCTGCGGCGACGCCCTTGCCCTGCCCTTCAAAAAAGATTCCATCGATCTTGTTTTTCACCAGGGAGTGCTGGAGCATTTTCGCGATCCTTCAACATTCCTAAATGAGAATGCCAGAGTACTTAAAAAGGGAGGCACTTTACTGGTTGATGTTCCTCAGACCGTTCACATCTACACACCGATCAAAAAGATTCTTATTGCCTTAAACGCATGGTTCGCCGGGTGGGAAACCCAGTTCACTCCGCGAAGTCTCTCAAGACTGCTTGAAAAAGCAGGACTTGAACCCACAGGATCATATGGAAGATTCTTCTCGCCATCTCTCGCATATAGAATGTTCAGGGAAATTCTCATAAGGACGGGAGTAAAACTCCCTTTAAGGCCGGTTCTGATTCCACCTGTTCACAGACTTCGAAGCAGGATCAGAAAATACATCGAGAATTCCCCTCCAGGTCCGTACCTGGGTTACATAGTGGGCGCATTCGCGAAAAAGAAAGAAGAAATCTGACATGCGCCTGCTTGCACTGAACTGGAGAGATCTGAGAAATCCCGAAGCAGGGGGAGCGGAGATTCATCTTCACGAGATTCTCAAGAGAGCTGTGAGAGAAGATCATGAAGTCACACAGATTTCCCAGGCAGTTCAGGGACTCCCTTCCGAGGAAATCATGGATGGTGTTCGTATACTCCGCCACGGAAAAAGAAACACATTCAACATCACTCTTAAGAAATTCGCGGTATCTCTTGATATCGCTGCAAATTATGATCTTGTGATTGAGGACCTCTGCAAGATCCCGTTCTACAGTCCGAAATGGTCTCCGGTTCCTGTCCTCACGATTGTACCTCACCTCTTCGGCACAACCGTTTACCGTGAAGTGGCTTTTCCGCTTGCTCTCTACGTCAACTTCATGGAATTATTCATTCCGAGGGTCTATTGCAGAAGTCCTTTCATCGCAATATCGAATTCCACAAAAACTGATCTTGTCAGAAGAGGTATCGATCCGAGGAAAATATCTGTAGTTCCCTGCGGAATCGACACAGATTTCTATACCCCTGATGAACAGACTGCCCCGGAACAGGGAAGCTTCCTCTACGTAGGAAGGCTGAAGAGATACAAAGGCGTGCAGCTCATACTCGCAGCTCTCGCGCTTCTCTGCGAGCAGGGAAGAGACTACACACTAACCGTACTGGGCTCAGGGGATTACGAAGGGGAATTAAAGAAACTCTCAACAAGACTGAATCTTGATGACGTGGTGACTTTCGAAGGATTCGTATCTCAGGAATACAAGCTTAACTGGCTTAGGAAAGCATGGGCTGCGGTATTCGCATCGGAGAAAGAGGGATGGGGACTGACCGTAATTGAAGCAAATGCTTGCGGTACACCTGTAATCGCGAGCGACAGCGACGGCCTCAGAGATTCTGTCCGTGATGGAGAGACAGGACTTCTTGTTCCTCATGGAGATATCGAGAAGCTTGCTGCAGCAATGGATAATATCGCCTGTGACAGAGCTCTTCGGCAAAAGCTTTCGAAACAGGGGATAGAATGGGCAGCCGGATTCAACTGGGATACTACAGCCAGCAAAATGATCGAACTAATGGAACAGATTTAATAGCGTCAGGTACTATTCATCTCCTGATTTACCAGAGTGATAGATACGTCTGAAGGTCAGGAACGCGGTAATCAGGGCAAATAGCGCAACCCCGCCTAAAATGATCCCCATCCTGAGCCATGGTTCTTCTGCTGCCTTGCGTTCGGAGATGATGGAAATGGTTGTAAGTATCCATACCGGAACCGTAAAAGAAATACTCACCGCAAGAATCATATCGGACCATTTTTTCCGGACCAGGAGCAGGAGGGGAAGAGCTGCAAAGAGATATTTCAGAATCGTATCTCCGGCGCGGCCGTAATGCGCTGCTGCCAGAAGAAGGGCAATAACGGTCATTACAATTCGGAGTTTATTCATGATGGCTTCTTTCAATTAAAGATATTCCAGGTGTTATCCAGACTGCCGCTCAGTTATGACTGCCACTATTCAGTATCCTTCGTACAATCTCTCCCAAAGGTTTGTCGGAAGTTTTGCTTTCCTTATTTTCTCCGCTGCGGAATCGATATCATACTCCACTCTGCGATGCTCCCAGGTTCGTTTTTCAGTATCAATAAGAAGGTAGGCTGCTCTGGGATCCCTATCTCTCGGCTGTCCTACACTACCCGCATTCACAAGCCTGATCTGAGAGAAATCACCTTTCACGGAGTCCGTGTAGTTTCCATCTGCCGTCCAGCAGCCTGGAAGGTGAGTATGCCCGATCAGTGAAACGGAATCAGATCTTGCGCTGACAGCAGTCGTTGCCTGCCAGGGTCTGAGAACGTATACCCAACTCCCGGGGTCTGCGGGAAAGTCATGGCACAGGAAAAATTCATCGAACTCAGCCGAGTAGGGCAGTGAGGAAAGCCATTTTTTCTCCTCATCTGAAAGAACTGTTTTCGTCCATATCAGCGCCGAAGCTCCCGATCTGTTGAAAAAGTCCAGAGGTGTTTTTTCAACTACTCCTGCATCGTGATTACCGGTTACGACAATATCACATACATCTCGAAGCTTCTCGATGCACCTGGATGGTTCAGCTCCGTATCCGACTATATCTCCAAGGCAGAACGTCGCGGATGCCGAGAAGCCAGGAGGATCAGCCAGAACGGCTTGAAGCGCATCGAAATTGCTGTGCACATCGGAGATAATTCTTATTCTCATAATCAATACAAAATTAGTGAGCGGCAGGATCTATTTCAGGTGATCGAGGACTCCGTTCACGAAACTGGCGGCTTCTTCAGATTCAAATGATTTTGCCAGTTCAACTGCTTCATCTATCACTATTGCGGCAGGAGTTGGTGGTTCAAAATAATCCATTTCACCAAGCGCCTGCTCCAGTATCAACCGCGTCACGATATTCAGCCTGTCAAGTGTCCAGTTTTCCATAACTTCTTCGATTCTGGAATCGATCTCTTCCCTGTTATGCTGAACGATTCTGCCAAGCTCAGTTATCCAGACCCAGTCCTCGATGTCAATTGGAACACCTATTCCCAGCTCATTGTCAGAAAGGAAATCCCTCATGCTCTCCAGATTCTCAGGAAGAGGTCTCTTATTAATGAACGCCGCAAACCTGGCCTGAAGAAGAGCTTTGCGACCTCTGCTCCTTACACCCATATTCTGTCAGTCCTGCTCCCCGTCCAGTGGAAGCTCATCTTCACCAGACTCCTCGATGTCGTTAATCAGATCGTAAAGACCAACCATTTCAAGAGCAGTCATCGCTGCGTCAAAACCCTTGTTGCCGGATTTGGTTCCGGCTCTGTCAACGGCCTGCTCTACTGTATCCGCCGTAATAACACCATAGATGACGGGAACATCCGAAAGCATGGCAGACTGGGCAACACCTTTCGCGCTCTCTGATGAAACGTACTCGAAATGAGGAGTATCACCGCGAATCACCGCGCCCAGGCAGATTACACAGTCAAATTCCCCCGTATCGGCCAATCGAACGGATATCGGTGGGATTTCCCATGCTCCCGGAACCCAGAAGACGTTTATATCATCGGTTTCAACTCCGTGTCGTTCAAGGCAATCCAGCGCGCCATCAAGCAGTTTCTTTGTTATGAAATTGTTAAATCTGGATACGACTATGGCTGGTCTTAATCCATCACCCTCCAGTTGACCTTCATGAATCCATGCCATCATCCACTCCTTCCAGCATATGTCCAAGTTTTTCTTTTTTAGTTCTCAGATACTGAACGTTCTCTTTTGTAGGGGTCACTTCTATCGGAACTCTTTCCGTGATTTCAAGTCCGTATCCCTTCAAACCTACAATCTTTCTGGGATTATTTGTCATCAGTCTGATTGTTGATAATCCGAGCTCAACTAGAATTTGAGCACCTGTTCCGTAATCACGCAGATCAGCGTCAAATCCCAGTTCCTCGTTGGCTTCCACGGTATCAAGTCCGTGATCCTGCAGGTGGTATGCCCTGATCTTGTTCGCAAGACCGATTCCCCTGCCCTCCTGCGCCATGTAGAGAATTACTCCCATCCCATTTTGCTCGATTTTCCGCATGGCTGTGTGCAGCTGACTGCCGCAGTCACACCTGCGTGAAGCAAAGACATCTCCGGTGAGGCATTGCGAATGCACTCTGACAAGAACATTCTCTCTACCGACCACTTCACCCTTAACGAGAGCAACGTGTATATCTCCATCAGTAATACTCTCGAAAATATGCAGTGAGAAGGATCCATAATCGGTAGGCAAAGTTGATCGAGCGATTTCCCTGATCAGTTTTTCAGTTTTCCTGCGATAGCGAACCAGCTCCTCGACAGATGTGAGAACAAGCCCGTGCTTCTCGGAAAAATCCTGTAACTGAGGAAGCCTGGCCATAGAACCATCAGAATTCATTACCTCGCAGATTACTCCGGCAGGCTTGAGTCCGGCAAGCCGGGCAAGATCAACCGCTGCTTCTGTATGACCTGTTCTGGAGAGAACACCTCCGGGTCTGGCGGCAAGCGGGAAAATATGTCCGGGTCTGGCAAGATCTGATGATTCCGATGATGGATCTATCGCTACAGCGATAGTTCTGGCGCGGTCCTTCGCGGATATACCCGTAGAAACACCTGAGGCAGCATCGATGCTGACCATGAAAGCAGTCTCATGAAGAGAAGTGTTCCTGGGAACCATCTCATGAATATCCAGTTTCTCGAGCATCGCGGTTTCCATTGAAAGACAGATAAGTCCTCTTCCCTCCATAGCCATGAAGTTTACAGCATCAGAATCGCATTTCTCAGCGGCGATTATCAGGTCACCTTCATTCTCCCTGTTCTCATCATCAACTACAACAACCATCTCTCCTCTACGGATGGCTTCGATGGCCTCTTTCGCCTGTGCTATTCCGCTACTGTTCAAGATATTTCCTCAATCTTTCTGCATTGGATGTCGCGGTGATCTGTCTCTTTATATACTTCCCAATAATATCGTATTCCAGGTTAACGTGTGTACCCGGCTTCCAGCTGCCGGCGGTTGTAACAGAAAGTGTTTCAGGAATAAGAACCGACGAAAATCTTCCACTCATGAGAGATGCAATTGTTAGACTGATGCCGCTTACCGCCACAGACCCTCTCTCTACAAGTAAAGATGCAAAGTCGGAAGAGAACGAGAACCAGATTTCTGTGCTTTCTCCTGTTTTCTCAATCTTGAGTACTCTGACGGTTTCATCAATATGACCGGTTACTATGTGCCCGTGAAGTCGCTCCGATAACTGCATCGGTCGCTCGAGATTTACCTCCGTCCCCGAAAAGTATCCAGGGATGATTGTTTTCAATCGAGTATGGTGTGTGGAATAAAATTCAAGTTTATCACCTTTTATATCTGTTACGGTAAGACAGGAGCCATCGACTGCAATGCTGTCCCCTTTAGAAACATCAAGCCCAATACCGGCCCGGATAACCAGGATCTCCCTGGAGACCGACACGACTCTGCCCTTTGTCTCAATCAGTCCCGTAAACAACTTCACCCTCCAGATGTGTATCTGTTCCTGAAAGACTTGATCTAACGTTCTCAAGCCTGATCGCAAAGTCCATTGAGCTGATCCCGAGTTCATCAAATGCGGGAAGCCCCTCTCCCCCTAGTATCAATGGTGTGGTAAACACGCTCAGTGTATTCACAAGCTTCTTCCTGAGAAGCGCTGACGCAAGTCCCCTGCCGCATTCGCACAGAATCTCACCAAATCCCTCGGAAGCTGTTCGTTCAAGCAGAAGTGTCAGGTTAAGACCATAACCTGAGGAATCAGCTGGAAACTTCCAGATATCAGCATCGAACGTGTTCTGAAATTCCGTAAGATCAGCGGAAACACTTTCAGGAACGGCAATTATGACTCTTCCTTGACGATCGAATATTTTTCTTGAATTCCCTAGATCACCTGTTGCTGAGACTACAATCCGAGCTGGCTGCTCGCCAGTATATTCAGGAATCCGAGAAGTCAACCGTGGATCATCGTCTCTGATAGTGCCTGCGCCGGTCAATACCGCTTGAGCCGAAGCTCTCATAAGATGAACCTGCTTTCGAGACTCTTCGCATGACAGCCACCTGCTGCTGCCGTCTTTCGCCGCTGTCCTGCCGTCCAGGCTGAGAGCCATTTTGAGGGTAACCCAGCTTCTCGAAGTTTCGAGATAATGCAGGTACACTCTGTTGAGTAACTCAGCTTCTTTGAACAACACACCTGTTTCTACTTCGATACCAGCTGCTTTAAGCTGCTTCACTCCTTTCCCTGATACATTCGGATGAGGATCATCCATGGCGATAACGACTCTTCTGATTCCAGCCTTGATTATTGCGTCAGTACATGGACCCGTCCTGCCATAATGGCAGCAGGGTTCAAGTGAGACTGCAATGGTTCCGGACGATGCTTCCGCACCGGCTTCAGAAAGAGCACCAATCTCGGCATGCTGCGCTCCGCACTTTTCGTGGAAACCCTCACCGACGATATTACCATCGCCGTCAAGAACAACCGCTCCAACCATTGGATTGGGAAAGACGGCTTTCCTTCCCTGAAAAGCAATTTCCAGAGCTCTTTTCATAGCCTGGATCTCCGGAAGGGAGGCCATCAGGGGGTTTCCAGTTCCCTGACGCTGAGCCTGCCGATCGCGGAATTAACAACATACTGAGATTCAAGATCACCTATGGCAAGAATGATATGTGTAGCATCAGCCGTATACTGTCCGAAAGTAGGATCCATCTCCACCCATTCTCCCACCCATATTATCGGCCATGCATGGTATCCGAACGAACCGTCGAGGTATACGATTCCCGCGCAAATCCTTGCGGGAAGCCCTGCGGCTCTTGCAAGAGCAACTGTCAGGATAGTGTGTTCATTGCAGTCACCTCTGAGATTCTCCATAACATCAACCGCTGATGGAAGAGAGATTGTCGGGCTGTTTTCCACTGCTCCATCAACAAAGGACGATATCCTTCTTGCGGCTTCCCAGGAATCCTCCGAGCCTGCTGTCAGACTCAGAGCTCTTTCGACTATTACGGAATCATCGCTCTGTATCATGGTTTCGGGAAGGGCATACTCAACAAGATCTTCAGGTATGGATGGAGGATAGGGAAGCCTGATATCCGGAAGCCCGGTTGAAACGGTTACTGTACATCCGGAAGCAGCTTGAACAGACGGAATGTCTAGTTGAAAATTGGTCCAGTCAATATCCCCCTCAAGAAGAAATAGTCGCGTTCCGGTGCTTCTGGGATTGGATATGTGTGAAGAAGAGACTGCGAATACCTCGTAGAGATCAGTGGTAGCGACAACATCACCACTCTGATCAGGCGGTACCCTTGTCATATCCATTCCAAGACCGGCTTCGTACTCCCTTATAATCTGCCCCCTGTAAACCCATACACTGTTCCTGGTGCCCATCTGGGAGATTTCAAGCTTCGTCGCGTTTACTGTATCTCCAAGCAGAGATACATCCTCGAAGCCAATACATAAGGCACTCGCGCTAAGGATCATCCCGCTCGCTGGATCGAAGGATTGAAATGTTCTTTCCTGCCCCACCTCCCATTCCATGGAAGCACAGGCAAGATCTGCCAGAATAGGCAGATAGTCATCAGGCACAACGGTGGAGTTCTCGATGGTCCTGCCGGCGGTACCTATTTCAGTAATGAGCAGTGAATCCCTGCGAACTGCATTAATAGAGATCTCAGCTGAGCCGTCCGACATGAGCATCTCCATATGTCCGAGATTGAATGTTCTATCGGTCACTGCCTTCATACTCATCTCGATGTCACGCGGGTTTCCCATCAGAATCATATTCCAGCTGATTGACTGCGTGATGAGGAGAGAATCGGTACCGAGTTCCTGAACATTCAGTTCCATATAACCAACGTCATCACCCATTATGGACACGGCGAACTTCTGCAGACCGATATCCACCGAACCACCGGATGAAGTTGAAGAATCAGTATTATCCCTCTCCTGCTCCCCTCCGCAGCTGCTGGCGAGTACGGGAACAAAAAGCAACAGAATCAGTGTTATTGTTTTTCCGGGTTTCATCTGGTTCCTCCGGTAAAGTTTTCAATGGCTGTCGCTATCCTTCTCCCTGCCTTCCCATCCCACATGGGAATGACAGGCGCGATATCTGGACGACAGGCAATCTGTTTTGCTACAGCTTCAGGAATGAAAGATGTATCGGGACAGAGCACATTCGTTCCAAGTTCGAGAGTAACCGGTCGCTCTGTACTGGTTCTGACAGTTACACACGGAACGCCAAGAACGCTTGTCTCTTCCTGAACACCACCCGAATCCGTAATAACAACAGATGCGTCGACCTCACATCTGATAAAATCCAGATAAGACATGGGTTCCACTATAGATAGTCTTTCCGGAACACTCAGATCCCATTTATCCATATTGCAGAGAGTGCGCGGATGCGCCGGAAACAGAACCCTGAGTCCCTCAAGGCTGCCGAGAGCATCCAGGATATCGCCAAGTCGCTCAGGATTATCGACATTTGATGGACGATGAAGGGTAACCAGCACGTAAGGCTCCTCAGGTGGAGGTGATCCTATGTCCAGAGCTGACGGAAGAAGCCTCATCAGAGTATCAATCATGGGATTTCCCACGAGTTTTATCATTTCACTCAATCTGCCTTCGGCCAGCAGATTGTCCCTGGCCTCAGTTGTGGTGATAAGGAGCAGATTCGCGAGCTGATCTGTCAGTACTCTGTTGATCTCTTCCGGCATATCTCGATCGAAGCTTCTGAGCCCGGCTTCTACATGAATTACTGGAACTCCATACCGCACTGCCACAAGCGCACAAGCGAGAGTTGAATTTACATCA
>DAOWAG010000077.1 GCA_030634715.1 Candidatus Aegiribacteria sp.
GCATTCTTAGCTGCTTCCATAGTAATTGAAAAATCCTTTTGCGATACATGAAATGAAGGCTCAAGCACGAGGAGCTCTCCACTCTCCTTCTGCATGCTGAACAGCTGCGAGAAGAAAGAACTTCTGTCCGATACTTCATGCGCAACCGCCGAAGCCAGAACAAAATCAGCTACACTTTCAAGGTCATCAGTATTCAGAGAATTCTCTTTTGCTACTCTTACTTCGATCCTGTCACTCAAGTTCTTCTTTTTGGCCTTCCTGTAGAGCTTTGAGACCATCTTCTCCTGAATGTCTATGCAGAAAACCTTGCCGCTCGGTCCGACCATCAAAGCCATAGGAAGGCTGAAAAAGCCCATTGCGCACCCCACATCGATAACGGTCATTCCTTCTTCGATGTATGGCGAGAGTATCTTGAACGGGTTCTCGATCAGCCTTCTCAAAGGGCTTGAAAGAAGATGTCCCATCCAGACATGGCAGACATGCTTATCAGACATCACTTCTCCTGTACTATTGTGGTGCTAACCGGATTATCGCTGCGGATCAACCGAATATAACAGAAGAGGCTTCGGTGAAGGCGGTTCTGTTTGAGAGATCAGAGAAACTGTATGTCTTCAGGATTTTCCGGATTTACCTTGATTCTGATGGTTGCCCCCTGCTGAAACTGAGCGAGGGCTGTGAGCGGTATGACCTGTTTGTGAGTAATGTCACACGGAGGATGAACAGGTGAATTGACATGCAGTTTGAATGCAATTCTGGGCTGGTTGTTGATGTACGTTCCTGTCTCGCTGAGCTCAAGTATGGTTGCTTCAGCGTCCAGCCAGGTCTTCTCGATCCTCCCTCTTCTTTTATTGGAAAGAATGACCCAGGCAAGGATACCTCCGTTAGTCAGCAGGAACATTCCAGCCATTCCCCAGAAGAAGATGTTTAGCGGATGACCGTCATCTGTTTCTGCCTTCGACGAAACAAGGAATCCAGCGATTATGAAACCAGCGATGACAACACCGAAGATCGCAAATACGCCCCAGTTTATACTTCTTCTCATACCCATTTGTGGATTATAGCTTGAAGTGGGGGAGCTCACCAGACCGTGCATGTCCCCTCATTATGTTGTATTGTAATGTTGTGGTTTATACAGATTCAGATGGAGAAATAATGAAAAAGGCACTGATAACTGGAATTACGGGTCAGGATGGCTCCTACCTTGCAGAGCTGCTTATTGGCAAAGGATATGAAGTACACGGGATAGTGAGGCGGTCAAGCAGTTTCAACCGCGAACGAATAGAACATCTAATCCAGAATCCTGACGTGTACAGGAATGTACTGTTCCTTCATTACGGAGATATGACAGACTCCAGCGCCATTAACCGAATACTGGAAAAGATCGGACCGGATGAGATCTATAATCTTGCCGCGCAGAGCCATGTTCGCATATCATTCGACATGCCCGAGTACACCGGTGATGTTGACGGTATTGGTGTTACAAGACTCCTGGATGCCATAAGAGAGGTTGGCCTTGTCAGTGAATGCAAGTTCTACCAGGCCTCCACCAGCGAGATGTTCGGGTCTTCTCCTCCACCTCAGAGTGAAGAGACTCCTTTCCATCCCAGAAGTCCCTACGCAGCTGCTAAACTCTACGCTCACTGGATGGTGGTAAACTACAGGCAGGGTTACGGACTGCATGCGTCCAGCGGAATTCTGTTCAATCATGAATCTCCAAGAAGGGGTAGGAACTTCGTCACCCGCAAGGTTGCCACAGCGGCCGCACGGATTAAAATAGGTCTACAGGACCAGCTTGCCCTCGGAAACCTTGACGCAAAAAGAGACTGGGGACACGCTAAAGATTACGTTCGAGCTATGTATCTTATGCTGCAGCAGCCCACAGGTGATGACTTTGTCATAGCTACCGGAGAGACTCATTCCATCAGAGATCTCCTGGATATCGCTTTCGGAAGTCTGGAACTCGATTGGGAGAAATTTGTTAAGGTTGATGAAAGATATTTCCGACCAACTGAAGTGGATATACTTAGGGGTGACGCGTCCAAGGCAAAGAAGATCCTTGGATGGGAAGCGGAGATAGGTTTTGAGGAAATGGTCAATGAACTTGTTGACTGTGAGATGAATCTTCTCAAGACAACGTAGGTCTGAAGATGGCAATATTCTAGGCTCTTTTCAAAGGAGAGATAATACATTATAGTTTTGCTAGGAATATGATCTGTCCTAGATTTTCAATAATTCCAATTAACAATAGAGGAGAATAATATGAAACTTGTGCTGCCTCTTATCCTTGCAGTCTGTATGTTCGCGACGGCGGGAGAACTCACTTTCAGCTACGATATCTCTCTTGAGGATGTCGAAATGTCGACATTCGAGGGTTACGATTTCCCGCTGATTGAGAACGGCTACTCCACATTTGAAGACGGATACCCCAACCTTCCAGGAGTTGCATACTCCTTCGTGCTTCCACAGGGTACTACTCTTGGCGATGTGACAGTTCAGATAAATGAAATCCAGAGAATTGAAGGAAACTGGGATATCGACCCGGTTAGGTCCTGTCGCTTGAACGAGGCACTGGGTCTTCGAATTTTCAATTCCGATGTTTACGGATCAGACGATGTCTTTCCCTCGGAATCCGCTCTGTTCATGCATAGCGGGAACAAATCCGGTTTCCGCCTGGGAAACTTCACCTATGTTCCATTTCAGTACAGACCTCTCAGCAGAGAGCTTTACTTAATTACATCAGCATCCATAACAGTAACTTACTCTGAAGATGCCTCCGTCAGAATGCTCTCACTTACAGATCAGCAGATAACAGTCGCTGAAAATGGTCTGAGGAATATCGTTTCCAACCCCGAGATGCTTAACCAGTGGGCTCCTTCCTTAAGCGTCGGAACTGATGGTCCGGGCTGGATAGTAATTGCTGCCCCCTCATACGAAACAATGCTTGAGCCTCTCGTTACTCACAGGACCAGCACCACCGGTGCTGCGGCATTTGTCTCACTTGACTGGATCTACGCCAACTACACCGGATATGATACCCAGGAGCAGATCAGGAACTACCTGATCGACAGGTTCGAGAACTACGGTCTTGTCTACGCTCTTATCGTTGGTGACTTCGGCCCAACTACAAGGATTTCAAAGCTTTCACTCTCGGGAAATACTCTTAATTCCGTAACCGATCTCTACTACTCCGATCTCGATGGTACATGGGATGCTGACAATGACCATCAATACGGCGAATACGGTGACGGTATTGATTACTATTCCGACATCTACGTTGGAAGATTCAGTTCCGATTATGCTCCAAGAGTTGAAAGAATGATTGAAAGAACTCTGGCCTACGAACAGGCACCTACCGCAGGAGACTGGCAGAAGACTTCTCTTCTCATTGGCGCGTTGCTCTGGCCTCCGTACGGTGGAGATGTCGTATGTGACTTAATTGCACAGCGAATCCCAAGCGACTGGACCATTCATAAGCTCTATGAGACCTCTTCCGGACATCCCAATAATCAGATCGATCTTCTTAATGCCGGTGTCTCTTTCTGCGAGCCTACCGGACATGGTGCCACAAACGGTATCTACTGGTACTACGCACCGGACAACATGATAACCAATTACAATTACACCAACCTCACGAACATTGATATGCTGACAGTGTTTTCATCCATAACATGTCTCGCAGGTAAGATCAGCGCGGGATGCCTGGCTGAAAAACTGATGTACCTTGAAACAGGTGGTGCTGTAGCTGTAATGTTTAACTCTGACAACGGATGGGGACTTCCTCCCAATTTAGGACCTTCCGAGGTTCTGGAGATCTGCATTTCCGACCAGCTGTTTACATACGAGGAGCATGAAATCGGAGTGATGCATTCACTCGCGAAAGATCAGATGAGGGCCGGACCCCATGTCACACTGGAAGAATGGGTACTTCAGGAGCATAATCTTCTCGGAGACCCGGCACTTCTCTTTATACCCGGATACTTTGGTATTGAAGACGGACCGGAAATGGATATTCTTCTTCCAACACTTTCAGCTCCCACTCCCAACCCATCGGTTGGAAATTGCTCAATCGCTTTCGATATGCCTGTTTCCGGCAATGCTGAGATAACAGTGTATGACCTCAGCGGAAGAGCAGTGGCAACCGTACTCAGTGGAACGCTGAACGCGGGATCAGGTTCCGTAGCGTTTGACGGAAGAGACAATTCCGGCAATCAGCTGCCATCCGGATGTTACACAGTTGTAATGACTGGTACTGCCGGTGCGGCTTCTACGAGAATGATGATAATCAGATAGGTATATACTGTTCAAAACAGGCGGGGCGGTTAAATCCGCCCCGCTTTTATTTACGGCAATCTCAGAAGAGTCCTTTGATGTTGCCTTCGGCATCTATATCCATTCGGAGAGCTGCAGGTTCCTCGGGCAATCCCGGCATTCGCATAATATCTCCTGTAATAGGAACAAGGTAACCAGCTCCAGCAGATATCTCAATCTCCCTGACTGTTACAACGAAATCCTTCGGTCTGCCAAGCAATCTCGGATTATCTGAGAGCGACTTGTGGGTTTTAGCGATGCATACGGGAAGCTTGTCGTAACCCTTCTTTTTGATAGTCCGCAGATCCTTTTTTGCGAGTTTTGTGAAATCTATGTATTCAGCCCCGTATATTTCCCTCGCTATTATTCCAATTTTTTCCTCAACACCAAGGTTCCAGTCATAGAGAGGTTTGAAGGTTCCGCTGCAATCTCTCGCATTCTCAATTACGAGAGAAGCTATTTCCTCCATCCCTTTTCCGCCGTTGACGAATCCGTCTCCAACTGCAGCGGGTACACCCCTTTTGCCGCAGCTATCAAGAATCACCTGCAGTTCTTCGTCGGTGTCTCCGAGAAATCTGTTCACACATACCACTGAGGGAAGACCGAATTTTCCAATATTCTCGAGATGCTTCTCCATGTTGGGCAGCCCGGCGGCGACAGCATCCGGATTGGGGATCGAAAGATCCTTCTTCTTTATGCTCCCATGCATTTTCAGCGCGCGGCAGGTTACAACAAGTACAACAAGACTGGGGCAGAGATTGCCGTACGGACAGGCTATATCAAAAAACTTCTCCGCTCCGAGATCAAAACCGAATCCGGCTTCTGTTATTGCCCAATCGGAGAAAGCGACTGACATTTGCGTAGCGAGTATTGAATTACACCCATGAGCGATATTGGCGAATGGGCCGCAATGAACAAAAGCAGGATTGCCTTCCAGTGTCTGAACAAGGTTCGGTTTGATGGCGTCTTTAAGAAGCATTGCTATTGCGCCCGAAACACCCAATGTCTTCGCGGTAATCTCCTGCATGTCATACGTGAGACCTATGAAGATTCTGTCTACTTTTCTTTTAATATCCTCAAGATTGTTTGAAAGAGAAAGGATAGCCATTATCTCGCTTGCAGCGGTAATGTCGAAACCGGATTCCCGCGGAACCCCCTGGGTTCTGCCGCCAAGCCCGATAATCACGTCCCTCAGAGATCTGTCGTTCATGTCGAGAACCCGTTTGAAGCTGATGGTTCTGGGGTCCAGTCGGGATGGATTTCCCTTGTGAAGGTGGTTGTCTATTGTCGCGGCGAGAAGGCTATTGGCTGATGTAATCGCATGGAGATCCCCTGTAAAATGAAGATTAATGTCTTCCATCGGGATGATCTGCGAATACCCGCCTCCAGCAGCACCGCCCTTTATTCCGAATATGGGTCCCAGAGATGGTTCACGTACGGCGCAGCTGACCGATTCACCCAGCCTGGCCAATCCCTGCGTAAGCCCTATTGTTGTGGTGGTTTTACCCTCACCCGCGGGAGTGGGTGTAATGGCGGACACCAGAACAAGTTTCCCGAATCCTTTTCGCTTCTTCTCCAGAGTATCAAGATGCACTTTCGCCTTGTCCTGGCCGTAGAGATCCAGATCTTCCACTGAAAGTCCCAGCTGTTTCGCAATTTCAACAACAGGACGCGGGGTGACTTCTCGCGCTATCTCGATACTGCTCGGAAATGAATTCACTTTTCTCCTCCGTATTCAGAATCCGTTAGTGCTGATTTTCTCCTGAGGCTCTATTTCTATTCTCTCTATTTCAGGGGTTACAACTTCTTCCAGCACTCCGCCAGGAGGCAGGCCAAAACCTTTCCGGGGATAGACTCTGTAAATCATGCACTCATTCTTCTTTCCAGATACAATGCAGAACGATTCACCGGAGCTCTTCGCCCTGGCAGCTGCTTCACTTCTTGCGGCATCAAGATTTTCGTGCATAATGTAATCCTTTCCTTCCGGTATGAGCAGTATTACTGACAGAATGGTTTTTAGCAACTCCGGATAGAGAGAGAAGGGGAAGGCTTTTCTGCCTTCCCCTTCGGTTGGAGGGAGGGTGGAGTGTGTTCGCGCATTTATCTTCTGGGACCGCGCCCCATTTCGTGCTCGACCGCCATATCCGCCAGTTGTTCAAGCTGTTCAGAGGTAA
>DAOWAG010000237.1 GCA_030634715.1 Candidatus Aegiribacteria sp.
TCAACAGGAATTACAGGTTCCTGTTTCTTCTCCTCTAATGCGGCTTCCGATGGCTGGTAAGCTTCAATGAGAGCGAGCAATTCAGCAAGAACAGGTGCTGAAGGCCAGATATCAAAAGTGCGCTTGATATTCTTCAGTGCGGGCAAAGGATTGTTGGATTTCAAATCGTTTCGGACAATATCTGCTATTCCGTTTATTTTGATTGAACGTTTGATAACCCGTATCTTTCTTTGTACAAGAGTATTATCAGGATCATGACGTTTTGCTCGCTCCAGCTCCTGCAGTGCTCTTACTTCATCGCCCACCTTCGAAGCTTCATCCGATCTCTTTATGCAGTCATCCACGAATACGGATGATGAAATGTTTCTTCCAGCACTGTGCGCCCTGGTGGATCTGCTCTCATTGAATTTATCCATCGCTGAGATTTCACGTTCAACGGTATTGATCCTGTCCAGTATCTGTTGATTTTCGAGATCGAGTTCAAGAGCTTTGCGATATGTCCTAAGAGCTTCCCTGCGTTCACCTTGCTGTATCTGCATTCTTGCAGTCTGCAGAAGTCTTTTTACCTTATCATCTCCTAAGCCCATTTCTAACATGCTCCCTCTGATTGCAATGCCGCAAGCCAGTTATCATTCACATAAATTGTATTTCTTATGACTTCTAGCCAAGTACCCCTATAATATGAAATAATATCCCTCAAGTATACAAAGATAGGAACTGAAGCATACCTGTGACAACCTCTGGAAATCCAATCAGATTCCGGGAAGATCCAGATGCCCAAAACGCATCCGGTATTCCTCCAGCAGATGTTGTCCTGATACGCTTCCAGAGGCCAGTTCAGAAGCCTTCTCGATCAGTTCCGCATCGGTGATTAGCGAAGCAATCCTGAAAAATGGAATACCATGCTGTCTAGTACCAATTATTTCTCCTGGACCTCTCAGCTCCAGATCTCTCTCCGCAATTATAAAACCATTTTCGGTTGAAGCCAGAACGGCCAGGCGTTGCTCAGATTCGATCCCGCACTGCGAACCCTTCATTAGAAAACACCATGAATCATTTACTCCCCTGCCGATTCGCCCACGCAGCTGATGAAGCTGACTCAGCCCGAACCGTTCAGCATTCACGATTATCATTACTGTAGCCTCAGGAACATCAAGCCCTACCTCTATTACAGTCGTACTTACCAGCACCGAGATATCTCCTGACGCGAATCGACTGGTAACATCAAGTTTTTCGGCTGCTTTCATAGCACCTGTCAGTAAACCAACATTGTATTTCCCCAACGGCCCATCTCTTAGTACATGGAAAGATGTTGTTGCATCCCTCAGATCAAGTTCCTCAGAAGCCTCCCGCAGCGGATAGACAATATACGCCCTCTCTCCAAGCTCTAGTCTTTCCTGGAGGGAATTGTAAACCTCATTCCGTCGATCTCTGTTCATCACGCTGGTGTGTATTCTGCCTCTGCCTGAGGGCATTTCATCAATAAGAGTGATGTCAAGATCGCCATAAACTGTCATGGCAAGAGTTCTGGGTATTGGTGTTGCGGACATAATCAATAGATGCGGACACGGCTGACGCCCGGCAAGAAGTTTTTCCCTCTGCTCCACTCCGAATTTGTGCTGCTCATCAATAATACACAACCCAAGTTCTGGGATTACTACAGTATCCTCCAATACGGCATGAGTACCGATCAGAACATCCAGGGAACCCTCTTCCAGCGATTCAGAGATTGACTTCCTCCGCGCAGCGGTTGTTCCCCCAGTAAGAAGGTCGCATCTGATGCCCATCGGCTCAAGCATCCCACCGAGTATTTTGAAGTGCTGAGCGGCAAGAACTTCGGTCGGAGCCACAACAGCAACCTGATAACCGGCTGCGCAGCACAGAGCACATGCGGCAGCGGCAATAACTGTCTTGCCTGAACCAACATCACCCTGAAGAAGCCTACGCATGGGTATATCCCTGGAAAGCTCTTCAGTTATTTTTCTAACAGCTTTTAACTGGGCTCCGGTAAGTTCGTATGGCAGCTTCTCCAGAAATGCATTTAAAGTATCCGGCAAAGGAGCAATCGAAATCCCAGGTCTGAGAGAGGCATTCATCCTGACACGATTCAGAATAGACTGAAAAAGAAACAGTTCTTCAAGAGCAAGTACTTTTCTGGCTTGCTCACCCTCTGAAGGATCCAAAGGGAAATGAACCGCGCGAACAACCTCAGCACGGCTCTGGAAGCCATATGAATCAAGCACTTCACTGGGAAGGATCTCACTTAAATGAGACACGTATTTCTCAATGACTGATGTCATCAGTTTTCTCATTATTCCCTGGGTAATTCCAGCGGTAAGCGGGTAGACAGGAAGCACCAGGTGTGATTCCACCGATTCATCGTTTAGAAAAATCAGATCGGGATGTATAATTGAAAGACCACCGAAAAAATCGATCTTCCCGCTTGCGATAACCTCTGACCCTGGCTGCAGTCTGTCAGCAATGTATCTCCAGTTGAAGAAGGATAATTTAATTCTTCCTGAACTGCTGTCTTCAAGCTCAACCTGGAACACTCTTTTCCCTTTACGGGATCTCCATAATCCGCTGGATACAACAGTTCCTGATACATTCGATTCTTCTCCGGGGATAAGATTCCTGATAGGAGTAATGACTCTGCGATCACGATACTGCGTGGGAACATGAAGGAGAAGTTCTCCTACAGTATGTATATCAAGTTTAGCTAATTGTCTGCTTCTCGCGGGTCCAACACCCTTGAGATACCTGACATCGGTCTCCAGCATATATACCTTTCAGGATATTCAGTGAATCTTTGATATCTCCTGATAACATTTGAGCAATGATACTAATTGAATTACTGCTTGTATACAGTGTCAGACAAACAGGGGCTTGACGAATGGCTTCGCAGGATGTAATGAAGGCGGAACCGTGAAAACACCTGTGGAGGTAAAACGCAAAATGGATCGAGACGCCAGAGATTCGCAAGACGATCTCAATGAGTCAGAGCTGAA
>DAOWAG010000074.1 GCA_030634715.1 Candidatus Aegiribacteria sp.
ACAAAAACTCCTCGAACGACTTTTCCAAGTGTATCCTCTGGTTTCAGTGCCTTCGCCTGACTGATGTTAATAGTATTGTCCTTCAGGAGCCGCATCATTTCTACAGGTCCACCCAGTCTGTTTGCCCGGCCAAAGTTTGTCGGACATGGAGCAAGAACTTCAACTACACTGAACCCTTTCTTCTTGAAGGCTCTCGTCAGTATCTTGTCAAGTTCTATTATATGGTAGACAGTTCCACGAGCGACAAAGGGCGCTCCTGCACCCTCCATCAGATTACATATATCAAATCCGGGTTCAATCATCCCGTAAGGTGTTGTAGCGGTTCTGGCTCCCTCGGGAGTAACGGGTGAAAACTGTCCACCGGTCATTCCATAATTGTCATTATTAACAATGATGGCAGTGATATTAATGTTTCTTCTGGCGGCATGGATTATGTGATTTCCTCCGATCGCCAGAGCATCACCATCACCCATCACAGCCATTACTTCAAGAGAGGGATTAGCCATCTTCACTCCGGTACCAAAAGCCAGCGCCCTGCCGTGAGTAGTGTGGATGGTGTTGAAATCGACATAGGCCGGCATTCTGGAAGTGCATCCAATGCCGGAAACCATAACGATGTCATCCTTTTCCCATGATAGAGAGTCAACAGCTCTGATGATCGATCCCAAGACAATTCCGATACCGCAACCGGGGCACCAGACATGTGGGAATTTCTTCTTTGATCTGAGATATTTATACTCATACGGAAGCGGAACAGGCATTATATCACCTCCAGAACAGCATTTACGATTTCTTCAGGAGTGATTTCATACCCGTCAATACGATGAAGAGGAACCACTCTTACAGAATCCTTTGTCATTCTTTCAACCTCATGAATCAGTTGTCCCTGATTCAGCTCCGGAACCAGAATGACTTCTTTTGAGTCGAGTTTCTCCTTGACAGTTCTGTCAGGGAAGGGCCATATCGTAACAGGTCGAAAAACACCGACTTTCTTCTTTCTCTTCCTGAGTATCGCCTGAGCAGCAAGAGCGGATCGAAAGACGGAGCCGTAAGCGAAAATTGTAATCGGATTTTCTTCAACGTCATACATGCGGACATCTTCAAGCTCATCAAGCCTTCTAGTTATCTTATGCTTGAGACGGATCATTTTTTCGACGACTTCCTTTTCTTTCCGTGTGGGAAATCCATGAACATCATGTGTCAGTCCGGTTACATGAAACCTGTAACCGCTTCCGATACGAGCCATCGGGGACACGTTTGAGGCAGTAATGTGATAATGCTCATACCATTCAATCGGTACATCCGGAATCGGTTTTGGTTCAACATGAAGATCGCCTTCAGCAGGGAAAGTAATACGCTCTCTCATATGACCGATAATCTCATCCGGAAGAAGAATCACAGGAGTTCTGAACCGCTCTGAAAGATTGAACGCACGAATGGTCATTTCAAAGCACTCTCTGACATTTGATGGAGCCAGCGCGATAACTGGGTGATCTCCATGAGTTCCCCATCTTGCCTGCATGACATCTCCCTGAGCAGCCTGAGTTGGAAGACCGGTAGAGGGACCACCTCTCATTACGTTAACTAAAACAAGCGGAACTTCAGCCATGCAGGCGTATCCAAGCCCTTCCTGCATAAGGCTGAATCCTGGACCACTGGTTGCAGTCATTGATTTTGCACCTGCAAGTCTGGCACCAATTAAAGCGCTTATACTTGCTATCTCATCCTCCATCTGGATCCATTTCGTGCCGAGGAGGGGCATGTATTGCGCAAGCAGCTCAGCAATCTCTGTTGATGGAGTAATAGGGTATCCGGCAAAAAACTCTATTCCGGCAGCAACCGCTCCAAGAGCAACAGCTTCATTTCCCTGTACAAGTTTGGTTTCTCCCCAAGGTACAATCACCTGGAATCACCCACTCCCCTTTTGGCCGTTACTTCTGGCAGTCTGTTTACATTGTTCTGTTTCTCATTCACCCGTCCGTTTTCATCCGCAATTCCAATTGCGAAATCAGGACATCTTCTTGCACAGAGATAACATCTGATACACTTTTCAGGATGTGCAACAATAGCCTTCTGGTTTTTCATTTCCAGAACACCTGTTGGACAGAAAGCAACGCAGATCGCACAGCCCTTGCACCAGTCAGGAAAAACATGGATGAAAGATTCGATAATTTTTTCATTCTTTGGCGTTCCCTTTTTCTCCTTCACCTTCCCACCATTTTTCTTACTGGTGGAGGTTTGTTTCTCAGGTGAAGATTTACTGGTCATTGAACCTGTTCCTCCCTCTTGTTTTGCACAGGTTAGCAATTTATTACGCAGAAAGGCAGGAAGCTAACCTGCCCTCTGCACAGTATCTCATTGATGATTCCCGTTACTTCACAAATGACTCCAGAATTTCAGGAAGATCCGGTCTTCCAATTTCCTGGAGTTCGTATCCCACTCTAACAACAGGCTTGTTTATCTTGATTATTCTCGTGAGATCAATCGGAGTAGCAATTACTACAACATCACAATCAGCTGCATTGATACTCTGCTGAAGATCTCTCATCTGATCCTCACCATAACCCATAGCGGGAAGAATAAATGCTTCTTCTCTATCAGCGTAGTATTTCTCAAAAGTATCAATGATAGTACCTACTGCGAAAGGTCTGGGATCAACATAATCCCTGGCACCGAATTTCTCAGCCGCTACAAATCCTGCGCCGTACTCCATCTCACCGTGAGTAAGAGTTGGTCCGTCCTCAACCACAAGAACGTTCGCGCCTGTAATGAGAGAAGGATTGTCCACAGTCAATGGACTTGCAGCATCTACAATCCTGGCGTCAGGATTCACAGCCCGGATATTTGCTCTGACCTCGTCAATATCCTCAGGGTAAGCACTGTCAATTTTATTGATCACCACCACATCGGCTAATCTGAGATTAGTCTGCCCTGGATAGTAGGATATTTCGTGTCCGGGTCTGTGCGGATCAACAACGGTTATTGTGAGGTCAGGTTTGTAGAAAGAAGTATCGTTGTTTCCACCATCCCACAGAATAATATCCGCCTCTTTCTCGGCTTCTCTAAGTATTGCTTCGTAGTCTACACCGGCATATACAACAGTACCGCGTTTGATGTGAGGTTCGTACTCCTCCATCTCTTCAATTGTGCAGTCGTTTATTTTAAGATCCTCTATGGTCTCGAATCTCTGGACCTTCTGAGCTACAAGATCTCCATATGGCATCGGATGTCTTATTGCAACAACTTTCTTGCCTGCCGCCTGAAGTATCTCGATTACGCGCCTGGTCGTCTGACTTTTGCCGCAACCTGTCCGGACAGCACATACAGCAATAACCGGTTTCGTACTCTCAATCATTGTTCTGGATGCCCCAAGCATCATGTAATCGGCTCCGGCTGCATTGATCCTGGAGCCAAGCTCCATTACTGCATTATCGGAAAGATCACTGTAAGACATGATACAGAGCTCAATTTTCTTATCGTGGATAGTCTGCTCAAGATTATCTTCTGCAATGATAGGAATACCATCGGGATATAGCTCTCCAGCAAGTTCAGCAGGATACTTTCTGCCGTCAATGTCGGGAATCTGTGTTGCAGTAAATGCTACTATTTCGTAGTTTGGATTATTCCGATAGAGAACGTTGAAGTTGTGAAAGTCGCGCCCTGCAGCGCCCAGGATCAAGGTTCTGATCTTATTCATCTGTCGTCCTTTCCGCAAGAGGATGAATACTTGCGGGAAAGCAACAGCGAACCAAAATTGGTTCGGCCTCTCCCTTGTGAAAAAGTCCGGTCAACTGCTGACCGGATAATATAGAAATCTCTTTATCTGAAACGAAAATGTCAACTCTTTAACTATTGAGAGTTATCAGTGTATATCATCAATGCCGTGCCAGACACCCCCGCCCAGCAATGACTGGGCTATGTTGGTCAGATGGTCTCCGATACGTTCGCAATATTCAATAAAATCAAGCATTGCCAGGCCAATCATCCCATCATTTCCCTTATTTGCAAGGCTATCGGCATAAGAGATTCTTGCGTTTTCATCAAGCCTGTTAAGCTTTTCTTCAAATGCCAGAACCTTTTCTGAAGCCTTTCTATCATGAAACTCAATTGATGCCTCAGTCAAATCCAGCATGCTCATTACAATTGAAGCGGCTTCTTGAACAGCTTCTGAAAGTGGACCGGATCTTGTCTTCAAATTACCGGATACTCTTTCTCTTGCTTCAACCATATTGACCGCATGATCAGAAACTCTCTCGATATCATTAATAGTATGAAGCAGCACTGGCAAACGAAGCGATACGTCCTCAGTAAGATCACGCTGAAAAAGCTTAGATGCATAAATGGTTATGTCTCTCTGCATTCCGTCGACCATATCCTCATTCCTCAGGACTACATCTGGATTGGGGCTTCCAGTCATGAAGCACTGGGTTCCATCTCTCACGGTCTCTCCTGCAAGCTTCGTCATCATGACCATTTCTCTCTCCATTTCAACAATCGCTATCTCAGGTGTGTTCAGGAGATGCTCTTCTAATTGTACCTCTTTTCTCGACAGCTCAGACGGTTTAACGGGTACAATCGCCTTACAGAGTCTGGCCACCAGCGGAATTAGCGGAAGGAAGAGGAATGAATTGAATATATTGAAAATAGAGTGTGCATTTGCCACCTGCCTCATGACAGCATCGGACGTCATCTGGACCAGTTTGAGGAAGGGATTGCCTGGTATTGAGAGGATCAAGGCAAAATAGGTCGCTTCACAAATCTTTATCAGAGTATGACCAACTGCGGTCCGCCTTGCGGCTCTGCTTCCTCCTATGGCGGCAAGCTGAGCAGTGATTGTAGTTCCAATGTTGTCACCAAGAACAAGGTATAAAGCACCCTGAATCGAGATCAATCCGGTGCCGGCAAGTGTCATTGTAAGGCCTACAGTTGCACTGGAACTCTGCACTATCATAGTGACCAGCGTTCCTGCTGCTATTCCCGAGATAGGGTTAGAACTGAACCTTGTGAAGAATTCCCTGACAGAAGCACTTGTCTTGATCGGGTCAAGTACCTGCTTCATTATTGCCATTCCAAGGAAGATTAGACCGAGACCTACGATCACCCTCCCTATGAACTGTCTTTTCTTGTTTCCACTGAATGCATAGAGACAGAACCCTATCGCGACTATTGGAAGAGCATAGTCGGTTATCTTGAAAGCAAGGAGCTGCCCTGTGATCGTTGTACCGATATTCGAACCGAGAATGACTCCCAGCGATTGCTGAAACGTCATTAACCCGGTATTCACGAGCCCGACTGCAATGACAGTGACGGCACTGGAGCTCTGAACCACCGCAGTTGTCATCGCACCAGTCATAAGACCGGCAAACCTGTTACCGGTAGTCTTTTTGAGGATCGAACGCATCTTCGATCCACCCACGCGCTGTAGTGCCTCGGACATCATCTTCATACCGAGTAGGAAGATCGCCAATCCACCAAGTACCTGGAAGATTATACTTTTCAAATCAACTGCTAGAGCAGAAAAATCTATTTCTTCTATAGAACCGTCCGGAAGCATAACTGTTGCTTCAATAGCATTATTACTGGATTTGTCTCCGAGTCTAAGCGAGATTGCTGCAACTCCATCTGATCCGGTCAGTATTCTGACAGATGAAAAGTTTCCTGACGCAGAATCACCCTCCATAATTAAGGCATGCTCTCCAATTATTGGATACGCGAGGGCTCCCTGCTCGGATCTCATCTCAAACTCAACCGGAACTCCGCTGACAGGTGCTCCTGCAGAATCCGTGATAACTATTTCGAGTGGGTTAGTGAGAACCGTCCCAATTCCGCCATGTTGGGAATTACCACTAGACTCAATATTGTAAGCTCCAGCAAAAGTCGATACTGCCATAAATAGCAGAATGATTGAGACTGAACGCATTACACCCCCTCCGAGTAATAAATTCCAGATTTTGAATCTTCTATTACCGGATATTAAGCGGAAAACCGTGTTACTACTGTTAACCCGCACGAGAACAGAAATAAGACAAGAAGCCGTTTCACTGAAGTGAGGAATATAATGATCACATCCGGAATGAACAAAACTGTTCCTCTGCTGAATTGTTAATTATTATCGTGTGATATGAAGACATTAACTGCTCTCCTGCGAAGTCTCCGAATAAGATCATGGACGAAGAATCTCTTTGTCTTTGCGGGAATTCTATTTGGAAATCATTTGGATGATCCCAGAGCAATCGGTTTGACAGCATTGGGAGCGTTAGGCTTCTGCCTGCTGTCCAGTTCTGTGTACCTAACGAATGATATTGCCGACCGTAAGCGAGATAGATTTCACCCTGAAAAGAAGAATAGACCCATTGCTTCAGGAGCTTTATCTGTTTCAATTGCAGCTTCAACCGCATTCCTGCTTGCTGCAGTTGTGCTGATCACATCGTGGATTCTGGCTCCAACATATGCTCTAGTACTAAGTATATATCTGATAATGCAGTTGGCTTACTCCCTTAAACTGAAACATGTTGTAATACTAGATGTGCTGATAATAGCTGCTGGATTCGTACT
>DAOWAG010000251.1 GCA_030634715.1 Candidatus Aegiribacteria sp.
CATCAAACCTCCCAAACAGGGCACCAGAATAATTCGGTCATTCCCTCGGGTCAACCTCAGGAATCATCCGGGAAGGTTTTCTAGTGTTCATCATTAGTCTAATGCAGCGCCATGGATAACCGCATATCTTGAAAGGGGTGGTCCGGCAAGTTCATTAACAAGTACAGAGAAAAGTACAATATTTATCAAAGTGGTGGTGATGTCATGATTTATCGCGAAATATGGCATCGTATCAAGAAACAGTACAAGACCTATGGCCACACCGGCCTGTGGAAGCATTCCGTATCCAAGGTATTTCTTGATCAGAGAATCCGAATGAGATACCGATGCTCCAATATGTACTCCGAAAATCTTTCCAGCAGCTCTGGCCAGGACGAAAATTCCACCCATGAGCAGAATTTGCGGTGAGGTCAGGACTGTTACACTCAGTTCGGTACCGGCAATCGCAAAAAATGCTGCGTACAGAGGTGGAGAAATTGAGTCGAGAGTATTTACAATCGTATGTGTCTTCTTTGACAGATTCGCCATTACTGCACCAGCGGTCATACTCGCAAAAAGTGCGCTGAGATGGAAAGTGTTGGAGACAGCTGAAAGAATGAGTATGACTCCAAGAAGTATTATAAGGACTTCGTTAGCTCTTCTCCTTCTTCGGGTCAGGAGATGCAAAAGCCATCCTGCTATCGCCCCAAGTACAAGTGATGAGGAAATTTCAATGACAGCATGGAAGATCGATTTGACAAGACCGATATCTGATCCCAGAGAATTACCGGCAATTGCTGTTATCGATGCGAAAAGAAGTACACATCCCGCATCACCAAGAGCTATTTCTCCATAGAGGTGGTCGACAAATGGACCCTTTGCCTTGAGTTCTCTTATTATCGCGACCGTTGCAGCAGGTGCCGATGCTGATGCTATAGCTCCAAGAATTGCTGCGAATTCCAGCCTCATTCCCACAACAACCAGACCGGTTGTGACAAGTATGAATACGCTGAAAATCTGGAACAGAGTTATGACTGCCAGCGATCTGCTGATAGTTCTGAGTTTCTTCAGGCTGAATTCACTTCCAATCACCAGGGCGATAAGGGCCAGGGCGATCTCGGTTATTGAGGCAAGGGTCTCATCAAGGTCTTCATGTACAAGACCGATGCATGAGGGACCCAGCAGAAGACCTGCGAGGATAAAACCGGTAATGGCCGGAAGCCGCACTTTCTCCGCAAGCCTTCCCATGAAGAAACTTCCCACCAGAAGAATTCCGACTCCGAATACGATATGCTGGCTGAAAGCATCACGCAGTTCCAGCAGATAAACCGATATATCCGAAAGCATCAAACCTCCTAAACAGGGCACCAGAATAATTCGGTCATTCCCCCGGGTCAACCTCAGGAATCATCCGGGAATGTATTTCAATGTTCATCATTAGTCTAATACTGAGCCACGAACGACCGCATATCTTGAAAGCGGTGGTCCGGCAAGTTCATTAACAAGTACGGAGAATAGTACAATATTTATCAGTGTGGTGGTGATTTCGTGATTAAGCGCGAAATATGGCATCGTATCAAGAAACAGTACAAGACCTATGGCTACTCCAGCCTGTGGAAGCATCCCATATCCAAGGTATTTTTTTATTAGAGGATCCGAATGAGCTGCAGATGCTCCAATATGTACTCCTACAATCTTTCCTGCAGCTCTGGCCAGGACGAAAATTCCACCCATGAGCAGAATTTGCGGTGAGGTCAGGACGGCTACACTCAGTTCGGTACCGGCAATAGCAAAGAATGCCGCGTACAGGGGCGGAGAAATTGAGTCGAGTGTATTTATTATCCGGTGGGTGTTCCTTGATAGATTAGCCATTACAGCGCCGGCAGCCATACTGGCAAGAAGAGCGCTGAGATGGAAAGTGTTGGAGACAGCTGAAAGAATGAGTATAAGCCCGAGTGATATTATCAGGATTTCATTGGTCCTTCTCCTTTTTCTGGTCAACAGATGAAGTATCAATCCGGAAAAGGCTCCCAGAATAAGTGAAGCAAGTATCTCGACAACTGCGTGAAAGACGGTGTGGAAAAGCGATGCGCCCAAACCGAGAGAACTCCCGGCAATGGCAGCGACTGAAGCAAAGAGCAGAATACATCCCGCATCATCGAGTGCCACAATTCCGTACAGATGATCAACAAAAGGTCCTCTAGCCTTGAGCTCTCTTATAATCGCAACAGTTGCAGCAGGAGCTGTAGCCGATGCTATAGCGCCAAGGATGGCAGCGAATTCAAGCTGCAGACCGGCCAGGACAAGAGCACCTGTAACCAGAACAAACGTACCGAAGAGCTGGAATAATGTAATAATAACAACTGATTTGCCTATTGTTCTGAGTTTCTTGAGACTGAACTCACTGCCGATTACCATGGCAATGATAGCTAGCGCGATCTCCGTGATTGGGGCAAGGGTTTCATCCAGGTCCCTATGAACAAGACCCATACATGAGGAACCAAGCAGCAATCCAGCCAGAATGAAGCCGGTGATGGCAGGAAGACGTACTTTCTCCGCCAGCCTTCCCATGAAATAGCTTCCCATGAGAAGAATCCCGATTCCAAATATAATGTGATGGCTGAAAGCCTCGCGCAGTTCAAGCAGATAACCCAATATATCTGAAAACATCCAACCTCCTGAATAAGCTCTCAGAATAGTTCTGTATTGCCTGTGGGTCAACCTTAACCCCAGGCTTAGTAATAAGGATGGAAAAGCTTTATATTCGGATGATTTGTGGAAACAGTGTTATTAATATTTATGAGAGGTTCAGATGACAGTCGAAGATTTACGCTCAGTTTACAAAAAAGCATTTGAGAGACTCAC
>DAOWAG010000231.1 GCA_030634715.1 Candidatus Aegiribacteria sp.
CCAACAGCTGTATTATCTGTCGGTCCAAATCCGAGTAATGGAAACCTTTCAATAAGCTGCCTGCTTCCAGCCGAGGAAACAGGAACGGTTAAGGTGTTTGACATTGCAGGCAGGATTGTTGTGAGCTTCCCCGCCGATGCACTCATAAGCACCTGCATTGAGGAAAGTGGAGTTTACTTCGTACAACTTACCACCAGCACCGGTCAGATAGTAAGACGTCAGCTTGCGATAATCCGCTGATAAATCCTTATCATTACAGGGGTGGTCAACGACCACCCCTTTCTATATCAGAATATCAGAAAACAGGGGTCTTGAAAAGCATTTTCATGAGTTCCTCGATACCGAGTTTACCCAGAGATGTTGCCTTTATGGGGCCATCAATCCAGAGTGTGGAGAAACCGTGGACACGCACCCATGCATTCAGTACCGTCTCCTGAATAAAGGGATCGTCGCTCTCCTTCTCCGGAAAGCAGTTTGCTACTGCGGATTCGAGCATCGCGAAAACATCAAGGCCTATATCTGAGTACTCCATGCCCTCTTCAGTACAATACAGGTCAGGTCTGCTCATGACCCTGAAGTATGGAGTATGTTCAAGAGCAAAATTAACGTACGCTCCTCCGATGGCAATAAGTTTTGCCATGGGTGTCTCCTCTGCAGCAGCAGCTGCTTCGAATCCTTCCCCCATCATGCGCCACCCCTCAGCAGCCATTGCCTCAAGAAGCTCTGCTTTGTTCTTGAAGTGATAGTATGGAGCGGCAGTGGAAACGCCAGCGCACTTAGCCACCTCCCTCAGAGTAAAGGCTGATACGCCCTTCTCAGAAATGAGTGCAAGGCCAGTTTCAATCAATGCGCGTCTGAGTGAACCGTGATGATAACCTCTGGCTTTTGCCATTGATTCCTCCTAATCTTGACGCTGCTAAGATGCTCATTTATCTTAGCGCTGTCAAGATTGAAATGCAGACTGATAACCGACCGGGAGGAGACGAAATGAGGATCACGGCGTTCAATGGAAGTCCGAGAGGCAAGAACAGCAACACAGGTTTAATGGTAACTGAGTTCCTTGATGGAGCAGCAAAAGCGGGAGCAGATACAGAGCAGATCTTTCTCTCACAGAAAAAGATTGGCCACTGTATGGGATGCTTCAAATGCTGGACTGCGACTCCAGGGAAATGTGTAATCAGGGACGATATGACGGACCTCCTGGAGAAGGTTATCTCGACCGACTTGATAATCATGGCTACTCCTCTGTACATTGATGACGTAACCGGCATCATGAAGGATTTCATGGACAGACTGATTCCGCTCAGCGACCCGCACTTCGAGCAGGACGTGAATGACGAGTGGATACATGTGAAGCGTTTCAGCAGCTACCCTGATATTGCAGTAATCTCGAACTGCGGTTTTCCGGGCAGGGACAACTTCCAGGTGCTCCGGCTCCACTTCCGCAGATTTGCACGAAACTTCCACTCGAAAGTAGTTGCAGAGATCTACCTGGATTGCGGAGAGCTTCTCAGGAACGAGGTTCTTATTCTGAAACCCATCATCTCCAGGTACAAAAAGAATCTGCGCAGAGCCGGTGAGGAAGTGTTGACCGTGGGTGCCATATCTTTGAAGACAGCGGAGAAGCTTGAGAAGCCACTGATCAGTGGCGACATGTACATTAAGGAAGCGAACAAACACTGGGACAGAGAACTCTCAAAACTGAACAATTGACAAGAAGACGGAATACAAATGAAAATTCTGATAACAGTTCTACTGACCGCTCTGGGGTTTGTACCATTTGCCTGGTGTGATGCCGAGATCGACGAGTCAGCATCAGAGGTTCACTGCACTATTACCA
Source organism: Candidatus Aegiribacteria sp. (assembly GCA_030634715.1). Next base: position 1,841 of record DAOWAG010000231.1, read on the forward strand.
TCAACATCAGTGATCTCCGGAACGATGACGGTCAGATCGCGGCGCTCCTCTTCTCCTCGGAGGACGGCTTCCCGAGTGACGAGGATAAAGGCGTCCATAGCGCTGACCAGTTATATAGAGGACGGCAGGGCTGTCCTGACCTTTACAGATGTGCCGTATGGAGTATACGCTGTCAGCATCATCCATGACGAAAATATGAACGAATCCCTCAACAAGAACCTCTTCGGAGCGCCTACAGAGGGTTACTGGATATCGAACAATGTCAGGGGCGGACTCTTCGGTGGCCCGGGATATGATGATGCATCATTTGTGGTTTCTGCACCGTCCGTAATCCTCACAGCTTGCTTTGATTACTGATCCAATGCTATATGCAACATCGTTTTCAGGCTGATTTCTTCAGCTCAGGACACCGGTAGGTTGCTCTCTTCATCCCCCTCGATACCGAGCCAGACACGGGCATCCTTAAGGTTCCTGAACACCATCACTTCGATGTTCTCGTCACCGATAAGAGCAGAATACATGCAGGCCATTCCGAAGCCGAGGTCGTCACTCGCGCAGATGGCGGCTTTGATGCTGCCAATGGCTTGAGAGACCTGCCTGGTAGACGGCATCAATGACACCATTTCATTGAAGGAGAAGTTGACTTGGGCGGAAGTGTAGTCGATAAGGCATCTCAAGTTCGGTTGCAGACCTCCGGAGAGCAGTTCCATGCGATAATTGACGAAGTCCTCAAAAGTAACTTCCCCCGAACCGTTTTCGTAGAGGATGTTACACTCCCTATCGTATGTGTAACTGATCGGCATGAATTCTCATTCCAGTATTGGGAAACAACGCATCATGCAGGGGAACATCCCCTTACCGTATTAAGTATTCTATCTGTCTTTCTGTATGTCAATGCAAATCGTACAGTATCGCACGACCATCCATCCCGTGAGGACGGATGTGTGAGTATAGCGAAGTAGACACTGGTATATGCATCTCTGCAGTAGCGTATCTGTGATGGATTCGGGTTAATGGCTGTTTTGATGCTCTGATGTGAATGCCATAGCAAGCAGTCGATTGATGTCGTTCTGAATTGTATCCGTGATCACCAGCTCAATCCCGAGGAGTCGCTTCATGAGATGGAGAATGAAGCGGCTTCTTGCCTGCGCTGCAGCGATATCATCTTTGGTAATCACTAACAACAGTTCCGGG
>DAOWAG010000207.1 GCA_030634715.1 Candidatus Aegiribacteria sp.
AGCTCCCCTGGCTCCAGTGCCGATTCTGAGGAATTCGAGAAGAGATCGAATTGAATCCTTCTCCCTGCTGAACTCATTAAGTGAATCTAAAAGTTCAAGAATAATTTGTCCTGGAAAGGTTTCAGTTTCAGAACCTCTAATCATGTCAACAGGCTTGAAAAAGACGATTAGACTCTCTCCATCAGGCATGAGCAGACTGGTCATCTCAAAGTGTATCGCAAGAGTTTCAGTCATGGTAAGTCCAGCTCTGAACTGGAAAGGAGCAAGCATAGTTTCGGTTCTACTTTCAAGCAGAGCAGATACTCTTGCCTTATCTTCCTTTATAATCCAGTCATTGAACTGTGTTGAGATAGGATCCATTCCTCCTGAACTGGAGACAATGTGGGCTGCATAACTGTTCACGGCAACTATAGTTCCCTTTTCATCAATTCTTATCGCGGGAATGGGAATTACGGAGAACAGAGTTTTTGCAAATTTCGAATCATCCTGCTCAAATGTTGTCATTGCCATTGAGGGGGAGGAAAAAGAGACAATCAGCAATCTACTGCCAACACCAACTTTCTGAAGAGATGCGACAAATGATCTTTTATTCATGTGACCAGTCTTGGTCAGAACCGAGAATTCTCTGACCTGTTTCCCGGAAAGACATTTCGAGCTTGCGGAAATAAACGCTGTCATTGAAACCTGATCAAGAAAATCTCGAAGAGATGTGCCTTTGAATCCAGCATATATCATGCTGGCAGTTTCCGTCATCGCATATACGTGCCCCGATTCATCGGTAAGAATTCCCGCTCTACCGCCATGATATATTTCCAGCCACTCCTCCAGTTCAAGCCTTGAAGCGCTTTTAAGTGATGTGATGCGGGTATCTTCCGAACTCATAGAGGTTGACAACCAGATCTGTCCGTCAAGGAGTATTGGAAGTGACCCATCCTCCTGCAGCGAAAGAATATTCAGGATAACATCCCTGTCTATGCTGAATTTATCAAGTAATTGAGACATTGACTGTGAAATGTTATGCAGAGCCTTCTTCAAGAAGGACATAACAAGAGAATCTTCTTGAAAAGTGAACTCGACAATATTTTTTTTGACGGACATTATTCACCTCACTGGAATCCAATATGCTACTTGCATGACGATAAACAAATTCTATATTAAAGACCATTAAAGACCAAGTAGGACAAGGGGGGCATTTGAAAAGACCGTTTTTTAGCAATTGGAATATCACATCCGTTAACAGAAAAGCTGCGATTGCGGAATTACTGAAATTATTCCCATTCCAGAGCAACACTCAGGATCTACTTCTGACAGCACTTGAAACAAGAGAACAGGCTGAGCCAACAATTGTGCATAAGGGTATTGCGATGCCTCATTGCAGGAGCATACTTGTAGATGATTTCATGATCGCAATCGGGAGATCGAAAAAAGGTATCCCCTGGCTAGAAGAAAAAGTAGAAGTAATCATACTCTTTATAACCCCCGTGAAGCCATCCGGACCGGCTGAACACATGAAATTAATCCGACATCTCGCAAAATTGCTTCGGACGGATGGAGCAGAGAAATTGCTGGCAGCCGATTCACCAATTGAAGCAGCATCGATATTAAAATTTACACTCCAGGAAAGCAAAACGGAATGAATAAAGACCTTGAAAGACTAATCAGCCTTCACGATCTTGATGTTATGATATCAGATCTTCAGAACAAAGATATCCAGAAACAGGAGAAAAAACTCGGGTTGTCACCAGCAGCCGCGGTAGCGGAACTCAAAAAAATGCGGAGTGAACTTGCTTTATTGATTGCACGGAGAAGCCGTGACATGTACGATCAGCTCGCAAGTCATTACGGCAATGCTGTAGTTCCCGTTATTCATGAGCGATGCAGTGGTTGCTTAACACAGTTACCCACAGCTTTCGTTGCTTCCCCTGATAGAAACAAACAGGTTGAAACATGTCCTGCCTGTGGCAGGTTTATCTACTGGTGTGACTAACTCGGATATACATCTGGATGGAGAAATAATATGAATCTTTCTAATCTCAGGGAAGCACTTACATACGATGACATTCTGATTCTACCCGGTCGATCTGGCATACTTCCTTCTGAAGTAAAACTGACAACTAGATTGACTCGTGACATAACCTTGAATATTCCTATTCTCAGTGCTGCGATGGATACTGTAACAGAAGCTGATATGGCCATTGCTCTTGCGCAGGAGGGTGGCATAGGCGTTATTCACAAGAACCTGTCACCTGCCAGGCAGGCAGAGCATGTAAGGCGAGTGAAGAGAGCGGAAAGCGGCATTATCGTTGATCCGGTAACACTTGAAATAAACTCGGTTATTGGTGATGCTCTTGAACTCTCGCATCTGCACGGAGTATCAGGATTCCCGATTATGGACGGTGACAGACTTGCGGGAATGCTTACCAATCGTGATTACCAGTTTGAGTTAGATTCTTCCACTCCTGTAAGCAGACTGATGACATCGGTAGATGAATTGATAACCGCTCCTCCTGACACAAATCTGGAGGAGGCTCTTGATCTTCTGAGAAAACACAGGCTTGAGAAGCTGCCTCTGGTTGATAATGAATTACATCTTATGGGGCTTATAACAGTTCGAGATATTCACAATGCCATCACCTTCCCGAATGCCTGCAAGGATTCTTCTGGACGCCTCAGAGTGGGAGCGGCCATAGGTGTGGGGATAGACGCGGTTAAACGAACAGAAATTCTGGTTGAAGCAGGTGTTGACTGTCTGTTTATCGATACAGCCCATGGTCATTCAACACGAGTGCTTGATTCGGTCTCATTGCTTCGAAAGGAATTCCCGGCAGTTTCAATCATTGCAGGTAATGTTGTTACGCCTGACGCAACAAAAGATCTCCTTGAAGCAGGAGCAGACGGTGTAAAGGTAGGAGTTGGTCCAGGATCGATATGCACAACCAGAGTTATTGCCGGTGTGGGGTGTCCACAGGCATCAGCTGTTTCTGAATGCGCTTCAGCTGCTGCGGAATACGATGCACCTATTATTGCTGATGGAGGTATTAAGTATTCCGGAGATATTGTTAAGGCTCTTGCTGTTGGAGCATCATCCGTAATGATTGGAAGCCTTCTTGCCGGTATTTCCGAAAGTCCCGGTGAAACTACCATCTTTAAGGGCAGGAAATTCAAGATTTATCGCGGCATGGGTTCCATTGGAGCTATGAAACAGGGAAGTGCAGACAGGTATTTTCAGAGCGAAATACCCAGCAAGAAGTTTGTTCCCGAAGGAATTGAAGGAATGGTTCCCTTCAAAGGTCCCCTGATTGACTATCTGAACCAGCTCACCGGTGGTTTGAGACAGGGTAT
>DAOWAG010000214.1 GCA_030634715.1 Candidatus Aegiribacteria sp.
GAATTAAGATCTTTCTTCAGCATCCGTTTCAGTACGGTTTTCTCTTTCTTCGTAAATACATCAGATGGAATATACTTGTCTGGATCATCGAATATCTCCGACAGAAGCCCGAATGCTGATCTTCTGGGTTCCCTGATGGCCTTTTCTCCGCCTGGAAGCCGGAATGTCCTCATATGCGCGACTCTCTCAACAGATTCTTTGCCTATGAAAAAGAATTCTCCTCCCCATATTGTCCCGTCAATGCCGTATCCCGTTCCGTCCCAGGATACTCCAAGCAATGGAGGATTTAACCCATTATCGAGCATACATGAACAGACATGAGCTATATGATGCTGTACAGGGAAGGCTGGAAAACCGGATTCTAAAGCATGTTTTGTAGAGATGTAGTCCGGATGCAAGTCATGAATAACTTTATCCGGCACTGCGTGATAGAGCGACTCTATGCCGCTCCATACTTCCTCAAATGCTTTTACAGCCTGTGGCGTCTCCATATCTCCGATATGCTGGCTTGTAAAAACATTATTACCGATCGAGAGCGCCAGAGTATTCTTGAGATGTGCTCCTACAGCCAGTATTGTACCAGATTCCTCATTCATCCGCGCAGGCAGAGGAGCGTACCCTCTGGCTCGTCTTAGAACCATCTCCCTGCCGTCCACTACTCGCACTATAGAATCATCAACATGTCTTGCTATTGGGCGGTTGTGAATCAGGAATAGATCCGCAAGACCGGATAATCTTGTTAAAGCTTCATGTTCATCGATGCAGATGGGTTCATCCGACAGGTTTCCGCTGGTTGCGACTACAGGCTCGCCTATCTCCCGCAGAAGAAGATGATGAAGAGGTGTGTAGGGAAGCATGACACCAAGATCAGGGTTCCCAGGAGAGATAAAATCCGAAAGTTTTCTGGAAGATCCATCATCTTCCCGCGTTTTCAGCAATACAATCGGGGATTCAGGGGATTTGAGCAGATTCTTCTCCATCTCTGATACTTCGCAGCAGGATGAAATCATATCTGTAGACGGAAACATCAATGCAAATGGTTTGGTTTTTCTGCCTTTTCGTTCCCTAAGGAGCAGCACGGCTTTGTCAGAACTAGCGAGAGTGATCAGATGAAATCCGCCAAGTCCCTTTACTGCAGCAACCTTCCCATCGAGTATTGCGGATGCTGTTCTCCGAAGGGCATCATTTCTCTCTGCAAGAATTTTTCCACTGTTATCCCAGAGTTCAAGATGCGGTCCGCACTCAGGACATGCGTTCGGCTGGGCGTGAAACCTCCTGTTGGATGGGTCTTCGTACTCGGAGAGGCACTTCTTGCACATATGGAAACCGGCCATTGTCGTAGCAGGTCTGTCGTATGGGATGGAATTGATGATGGAGTATCTTGGGCCACAGTTGGTGCAGTTCGTAAATGGATAACGATATCGTCTGTTTCCAGGGTCCATTATCTCTTCCAGACAATCATCACAAGTAGATATATCCGGAAGAATAAGAGCTCTTTTCTTCCCCGAAGTACTCTTCCTTATCTCAAAGCCGATGTATCCAACAGGTTCAAGATATTCTCTGTTGATATCCTGTATGATGGAAAGAGCGGGTTTTTCTGTTTCCACTGCTTCTCCGAACCTCTGGAGGACTGCTTCTTCCCCCTCCACCTCGAGTATTACACCGGTAGAAGCATTGCATACCCAGCCGGTAACATCGAAACTGCCAGCCAGCCGGTAGACGAAAGGTCTGAATCCGACTCCCTGCACAGCTCCGTGGATTTCCATTCTAAGGCGCTTCAAATCAACTTCTCCGGATTTCCATTCGGGGTACATCTCCTCCTGAACATAGCGTATATTCTACCATCTTGAGCAGTTTCAGACCATACACAGAAAGATGAACGGAGCGTCATGCACGAACTATCCCTCGCGAAAGACATGACAAGGATCATAGGCAAAGTCCTTGGAGGATCCAGACCTCTCGATATCGTGAACATTACTGTTGGTCCACTCTCAGGAATATCTCCCGAGTCGCTCCGATTCTGCTTTACCGAAGTGGCGAAGATGGAGGGATTCGGTGAGCCCAGACTTGTAATAACCGAAACTGAAGCAAAACTTATCTGTCTGGACTGCGATATTGAATATCAGGCAAAGGAATTTTACCAGGGCTGCCCATCATGTGGTTCCTTTAGTAGAAGGATACTATCAGGAAGGGAATTCACAGTGGACAGTGTAGAGATCGAGGAAGGAACAGACTGATATGTGCGATGACACCACAAAACAGACAGTTGACATCTCAACCCCCGTCATGGATAAAAACGACCGTTTTGCTGCTTCTAACAGGGAATTCCTGAGTGGGAAAAATATATACACACTTAATCTTATCAGTTCTCCAGGCGCTGGTAAAACCACAATTCTCGAATCAATGGCTCGTTTTTTTGGATCTAAGATGATTGTTATTGAGGGAGATGTGCAGACTGATCGTGATGCGGAAAGAGTTAGAAAAGCGGGATGCCAGGCCTGGCAGATAGAAACCGGTGGCTCCTGTCATCTCGATGCTGAAGCAGTTAATCACGCTCTGGGACACATGGATCTTGAATCGGATGAACTCGCATTACTCTGTATTGAGAATGTGGGAAATCTGATCTGTCCAAGCGGTTACGATCTTGGCGAGAACCTGAAGATAGGGCTTCTTTCCCTGCCTGAGGGTGACGACAAAATACTGAAATATCCGTCCCTCTTCAGCAGAATCTCAGTGCTTGTGATTAACAAGATGGACCTTCTCCCACACATTGATTTCGATGTAAACAGAACGATAGAAGAATGCAGAAGTCTTAATCCGGAAGTCCTTGTATTCACCGTCTCGGCGAAAACAGGTGAAGGAATGGAAGAATTCTGCGGTTTTCTGGAAAATCAGTTTTCAAACTGAAAAGCGCCTGATCGGCAGTACACGAAAAATACATTGGATTGCCAGGAAGCAAATCACTCATCCTCTATCCCGGAGCAGTCATCAAGAGGCTCGGAGATCTTAAAGTTCCAGTCAAGTGAAGTTTGCATGTGGTTGATTATCCCATAATCACTCTGATATTATGCAAAGCCTGGTCATCATTCAGAGGAATGCATCCCTCCGTGAAGCATTCTCCGTCCATTTCTACACTGATGACACCACTTGAAACTTCTTCAGGATTCTCCACATGTATGTGATATACGGAAGAGTCATATTGAATTGATACTCTGAACTCGGGCCACCATTCGGGTATGCATGGATTGATTATCAGTCTGTCACCC
>DAOWAG010000246.1 GCA_030634715.1 Candidatus Aegiribacteria sp.
CATACTTTCCATGGCATGGTTACACTGAGAACTGCACTTGCCCGGTCTTTTAATGTATCGGCTGTACGGCTCGGTATGGCCGTGGGAGTAGAGGCTGTTGCTGCAAGAGCAAGGGCAATGGGAATTGTCTCAAGAATTCCAATTGTCAGTTCACTGCCTCTCGGCAGCTGTATGGTTAATCCACTGGAAATGGCACAGGCTTACATACCCTTTGCTACTGGAGGAATCGCTAGGGATGCTGTTGCAATCCTGAGAGTTGAAGACAGGTATGGTAATGTTCTTGAGGATAACGAGACAACTTCCGCAGGTAGAAGAGTACTATCGGAAACAGGTGCCTACCTGATAAATTCAATTCTGCAGTCCGTGCTTCGTGAGGGAACCGGAACAGGCAGCAGATGGTACTGGGGAGGACCCTATTCGGGGCGACAGGCTGGTGGGAAAACCGGAACCACAAGTGATTACGCTGACGCATGGTTTGTTGGGTTTACACCTGACCTGGTCACGAGCGTATGGGTGGGATACGACAACCACATCATTAGGATGAGACTGCTGAACAGCAGGGGACAGTCAGGAAGCAGTATTGCCCTTCCGATCTGGACCTGTTTCATGAAAGATGTTTTCAGAGATAACCCCGCTGACGGAACGTTGTCTTTTCCCGGTCCTCCGGACAACAGTGTCGAATCGGCTGTGATATGTACAATTACGGGTAAACTGGCCCTTGAGTTCTGCGGAGAGAATACAAGACAGGAAGAGTTCTGGAATGGAACAGCACCACAGTATTACTGCACTCTCCATGACTACTCAGAAGGAGTATTTCTTCCTGATACAACTTTGCCTGATTTTACTGAATATGATATGAATTACACAAATCATGGAGTTAACTAATGCCCCCATTATGGTTTACAATTATCGCTTTTTTAATTCTTATTGTTCTATTTTTGGCCTGGCGTCTAACCAGGTCGACTGCCTGGAAGCAGATACAACTGCGGAAAGCAGCCAAACTTGCCGCAAGTGGAAAAACCGATGACATGATCAGCTATCTGAATCGAAACATGAATAGAAAGCGCGTTTCCGATCCTCTGACCAACGCGCTTATCTATTTCCATATCAGATCAGGGAATTACGATGATGCAGAAGCTGCCATTATCTGCGCCATGGAAAAAGGCGATGACAGCGGAATGGCTCTTGCTCAACTCGGGTATGTCGCTGGTGGTAGAAAAGAACCTGACAAAGCTGAAGAATATTACAGAAAAGCCATTGAGCGGGACGAATCACTTAAACCGACTATGTATATTAACATCGCAGGAATGCTGATTGAATCGGGAGAAAGACTGGACGAAGCGGAAGACCTTCTGAAACAGGCGCTTGAACTTCGTGAAGGACCCAGCAGAAGCGGAATCCATGTGAACCTTGCCATGCTTTATCTCAAAAAGAAACAGGCTGTTGACGCGAGAGTCCAGGCCATGACCGCATATGAACTCATTCCATCAGGCAGCATGCTTCTGAACACCAGTAAAGCTAACGCACTGGCAATTGCTTCAAGAGCATGCACAATGCAGGGCGAGAAAGATGAAGCTTCACAATTAGCGTCCAAAGCCCTTAAACTTATCGAAGACACACCCGGAACTGAAAAGCTTGTGGAGGAACTAAAACACCTTGTTTCGGATAAAACTCCCGGCACCGGGGTGCTCTAATCTGAAAAAAACTGTCTGGTCACTTATCCTTGCCGTAGCGGTGTATACCGCGATAGTTTTATTCTCTGATGCCAACAGAGTTGTAGAAGCAGTATCGAAGATATCCCTCTACTGGATACCTCTTTTCCTTTCCCTGTCGCTGGTTAATTACACACTGAGATTCTTCAAATGGCAATACTTCCTCAAAAGGGTGGATGTTCATATCCCTTGGAAGGAAAGCATGTCTGTGTTTGTGGCGGGATTTTCCATGACAGTATCACCCGGTAAGCTTGGTGAACTTCTGAAATGCTATCTTCTCAAAGAGCGGAGAGAAATCCCCATTTCAAGAACCTCACCGGTTGTTGTAGCTGAACGTGTTACCGATTTGATAAGCATGATATTCATTGCCATGATCGGACTTCTTCTCGTTGAGCACAAAGGAGCGATGATTGCCGTGGGAGCCGGGATAGCGTTCGTGCTTGCCATAATGATATTCCTTCTCTGGAAGAGCGCGTTCAGTTTTCTCACGAATCTGCTCTGCAGAATTAAACCTGTTAACAAACACCGCGACAGCTTTGAGAAATTTCACACGAACTGTTCAGCTCTTCTCGACCTGAAAAGCCTGATGGTATCGGTTCCGCTTGGAATCCTCTCCTGGGGCGCTGAGGCAATGGTACTCTGTCTTGTAGCAATGTCACTTGGTATTGAGCCAGGTCTTTCAGTGGGGCTTGCTCTGCTGGCTCACTCTGCGGGAACTATCGCAGGCGCTATATCGATGATTCCAGGAGGGCTAGGTCTGACAGAAATAACCATAGGGGCAATTCTCATTAGTGCAATACCGGAAGTGGATGCTGCAGTAACAACACTCATCATGCGGTTCGCTACCTTATGGTTTGCCGTGCTGCTTGGTGTAATCGTCCTCACAGTCCAAAAGCGCAGAAAGAGTGCCACCCACTGTTAAACGCGCAACTACGACTGATTATTTCCTTTTCAGCGGGTGCTGACCGGTAAGAACAAGCCAGAGCAGAGCGTACGACCATGAGACTTTTTTCCAGCCAGCAAGGTGTTTCAGGTTCAAAAGAGTTGGTCTCTTCTGCCCGGCCTTCAGTTTCTCAACAATATCTTCTCTGCCGCTGACAACTCTGTTTAAGACTTCAATTACTTTTCCGGGAATTGGGGCTCCCAGTACCTCAGCAGCAGTAACGAGAAGAGATGCGAGCGCATGGCTCA
>DAOWAG010000367.1 GCA_030634715.1 Candidatus Aegiribacteria sp.
CTGAATGCGCCAGGGTAATTATCGTGCAGAATCCAGGAGGCCCTGGCTTCAGCAAGTCCTAGAAGTTCTGTATCACCCGGATCATCGGTTTCAGGCTGAAAATGATCAAAACCTTCAAAGATACCTCGACGGCAGAATACGGTTTTACGTCTGTCAAACCTTCGATGAATCTCCGGATCAATATAATGTAAACCTTTAATAAGTATTTTAGCCTGCCTTCTTTCAATCGGAATATTTCAATAACAATCCATCTATAACAGAAATTATCACAAATCGCAGGCAGTTATGCAATGAATCAGGATATGAAAGAGCCCGGCGGGATGCCGGGCTCTTCTTCAGGTGAATATCACCTTTTTTCGAATGAGGTTTTTAGAACTTCATTCTCCAGGCGATGTACATGTCAGTTATTCCTTCAAAATCGGAATCCTCATAGGAGAAATTCTGTCCACCGATCTGGAAGTAATTCATGTTTCCTGTGTGAAGGTTGATGCAGAAGTCGATTACAGTCTCGTCATCCTCAGGATCTGTGTCGCCAACATAAGAAGGACTGTATGTCTCGTACCTGATAGCAGGCTGTACCGCGTTGATGATACCCATATCGACATCGAATGTGGCTGCAAGGGCTGCGTAGTAGTCGGATCCGTTTTCGTTTGGATAACCGGTAACTTCAGCTGTCTGCACAGGAAGAATGAAGTATTCACCCTCGAAATCAAGAGTGACGGTCTCGGAAACAGGCTTATGCACAGTAAGGAAGAAATTGATGCCAGTTGCTGACCATTCATCGATTGTTACTGTAGTTGTGTCATCAATTATTACGTCATGCGTTGGCATACCGATCATCGCGACAGCGGCACCGAGTTCAAGACATTCGATGGGTGAACCGTGAAGCCTGGCTGTGAACTGCTTCTTGTAGGAAGAATCGTCCGCAATGCCGTTTGTTCCGTTGGTGAAGGCAAGGTCGATGCCAGCAGGACCGAAGTCTGCGCTGAGCATCGCGCCTATGTCGCGTCCACCGTAGGGTGCAAAATCAGTAACGGGAAAAGTGATCATTGCTCTGCTGAAGAACGGAATGCTCGAACCGGACCGGTAGAAAGCATATCCGAAGGGAAGCTTGAAACGGCCACCCGTAAGAGCGACATCTTCAGTGATGTTCATGCTCAGGAAGAGATCAGCGAGTTTAAGCGTGAAATCATTATAGTAACCATACTTCGTATCAAAGCTGACTCTGGCGGAAAGCATCTCATTGATCCTTGGAGACCACTGAGTGTAGTTGTAGAAGTCGAAACTGTTTTCCGGATTCACGCCTTCCATACCATTAATGCCAAAGCGGAATTTGTTGTATCCGCTGAACTTGAACAGCTCACCACCGGTAGCAAATTCGCTGCCAGCAAAGCTTAGAGTTGCTACAAGAGCAACAATGCAAAGTGCGTATTTCATTACGCTCCTCTCGATAAATGCTTTTTACGCCGCGGTTAATAACTGATACCCCAGTGATCTCTCCGCGACTACTCCCCGCACTAAAGTTGAGAAATTATACTATTAGAATAGGAAAATGTCAAGTCTATACAATTTATGTCTTTAAACAAGAAAACAATTATGTATATTGAAGAAACGTTATTGATATTATTCGCTCTGTTCCTTGGAATGATCACAGGCAGTTTTCTTAATGTTGTTGCCTGGAGAGTTCCAAGGGGAGAATCCATAATCCATCCTCGCAGCAGATGCACATCATGCGGCATGCTGATCAGATGGTACGATAATATCCCCTTTCTCAGCTGGTTCATATTGAAAGGCAGATGCAGGAACTGCGGAGAACAGTTCTCTTTCAGGTACGCACTAGTTGAGCTGATAACAGGACTGCTATTTGCTTGTATTGTGCTGAAATACGGCGCAGGAATACTCTTTTTTAGAGATGCTGTCTTCGTGTCTCTACTTGTTTGTGTGATTCTCACGGACATTGAC